>MHMD01000019.1:15555-42615 GCA_001819295.1 Candidatus Nealsonbacteria bacterium RIFCSPHIGHO2_02_FULL_43_13
ATAGGATATAAATATTGTCAGGGCGAGCCGATGATCCAGCAGCAAATCAGCACGGGAGCCGCTGCGGCCGATTCTTTCGAGGAGGCCCTGTATAAAGGGATTTGCGAGGCGGTGGAAAGAGACGCTTTTATGATTACTTATCTGAATAAGCTTTCTCCGCCGGTTATCGACCTTGAGGCAATAGACGATCCAAAAATTCAGGAGACCCTGGCGGCTTTCAAACGCTACAAGTTGGAGCTTTACGTGGTTGATACGACGACTGATATTGGCATTCCCACGATGACGGCTGTAATTATTGATAGGACAGAGGCTGGTTTAGCTGTTCACGTGGGCTGTAAAACCAGCCTGAATATCAGAGAGGCTATTACCGGAGTTGTTTGGGAAACTTTGCGCGGCCGGATTGGATCTCGCGGCAGCTTATCTTCTCTGGCGTCTCGCGAAGAGAAAAAAGCGGCGTTAAAATCGGATCCCCTTAAAATATCGTCTTTTGCCGACCGCCGGCTTTTTTGGGACGGCTTAGACATGATTCCCAAAATTGGGTTTCTTTTTAACGGCCAAAAGAAAAGAATCAGCCAAGAAGAATTAGATAACCGTAAAGATATTTCAAACGCCGAAAAATTGGAAACGGTCGTAAAAATTCTTCAAAGAAAGAACATCGATATCTATGGTTTTGATATCACTATGCCCGAAATAAAAGGAGAGGGGATTTGGGTGGCCAAAGTCGTCTCTCCCCAGCTTCAGCCTCTTTATTTAATGGAAAGAACTAGGCACGTTTCAGGCCAGCGTCTTTTCAATGTGCCGGTGGCCGCGGGTTATTATCAAAAACCGCTTTCAGAGAGCGAATTAAATCCCTTGCCTCATCCATTTTTATAATTTATCAAAATATGCCGCACTCTATTTTCAGAATTTTTCATCAACAGACCAAAACAAAATATCAAAAAGAATCGGCCAAGCCGCACGATTTTAAGAGTTGGCCCAAAGAGTGGACCACGGTTTATTTTAAATCTTATCCCCGCTTGCCTCTAATTTCACTGCCGGAAATTAAGGCTTTGGATTTTCCCTTGGGCAAGGCTTTAATTCTTCGCCGTTCTGAAAGAGAATTCAGTGGCGAGCCGCTCGAATTGGGCGAATTAAGCCAGCTTCTTTTTTACGCGGCGGGTATTACTGGGAAAAAAGAAGGCGATTGGAACAGGAGTCATCGGCCATATCCTTCGGGTGGAGCCCGTTTCCCCTTGGAAATTTACCTTTTTTGCCTTAAAGGCCGCGAAAAGTTAGCCGAGGGGATTTACCATTACAATGTTAAAGATCATTCCTTGGAGCAATTAATCGAAAATGCAAAATTAAGAGAAGAAATTTATCCTGAAGCAGTTTGGCAAGAGATGATGTTAAAAGTTCCTTTGGTTTTGGTTATTTCCGCGGTCTTTGAAAGAACAACCATGAAATATAAAGATAGGGGGGGGAGATACGCTCTTTTTGAAGCCGGGCACTTAGGGCAGAATATTTATTTGATCAGCAAGGCGCTGGGACTTCAATGTTGCGCTATCGGCGGGTTTGATGATGATAAATTTCACCGGCTTTTGGATATTGACGGCGAGGAGGAAGCGATTATTTACGTCTTTGCGCTTGGCCAATGATTTTTTACTATTTGACACGGTTTCTGCGCAGGCGCTATAATTAAATAAGATAGGTATTTATGCTTAAGCTGAAAATAATCTTAATAATTTTAAGCGCGGCCGTGTTAATTTTTTACGGCGGAATTTATGTCGGTCAAAAAATAAATCCCATAGAAAACTCCCTAAAAGGAACAATGATTTCGCCCATCCAGGGCTTTGGAGTCATTAAGGCTATTGATAAATCAGCCATTACCGTAATTTCCGGAAGTAAAACATTTAAATTGGCCGTCAACCAGGCAACAAAATTTAATTTGGCTGCTAAAACTCCGTCAGGCGAAATTAAAATAACTCCCATACAATCCGAAGGGCTGAAAATTAACGGCAAGGTTTATTTTTGGGCTAAAGTTAACGGCGAAGGGAGCTTGATTATTATTTCTATGAATCTTAAGGAAGAATAATTATGCTTCCTCTGATCATCTCTTCATTACTGGAGACCGAGGGGAAAAGCTCAAAAATATTTTTTCCTCTTAAATTAGCGATTTTTTTATTTTTGATTATTGTTTTTTCTTTCATCAGATTGGGAGGGGTAGTTTTCAAAAATGAAAAAAATAATTCCTCCAGTCAGATAGTTTCTATCGGGATTGTCGATGATGTTGTTTTCGCCCAGGGTGGCGAGTGTGATTGTGATTGTTACTGCTCTCAGTGCGCTAGCTGCGATTGCGATAGTTATTGCTCTTGCTTTGGCGAGTGCGGCGCTTGCGCTGGCACTTGCGATGCTTGCGAAGCTTGCGAGCCTCCTCCCGGCGATTGCGGCGGCGATTGCGGCGGCGATTGCGGCGGCGATTGCGGGGGTGGTTGCGATTGCGGCGGCGGCAATCCTCCGTCAGTCGAAGTTCGCGTAGAATAAATAGCCGATGATATTTTTTAAGTTAAAAAAAACTTTAATTTTAGCAAGCCTCTTGACTTCATTTGTTTTGGGCTTAGTTTTGTTTTTGGGTCCGTTCCATTCGGTCCAAGCCGGCACGATGACTTTAAGGCCCAATGCCGCTGGTTCTGAAACCAGTATCCAATATGGACGCTGGGATGATGTGGATGAAATAATTGCCGACGAATTTGTCACCCGTCTTCTCCAGCAGGTCAACCTTGCCAATTATAAAAGAGACATTTTTGAACTTTCCAATAGCGCAGTTAGTTCGGGTATCATTCTTTCAGTTACCGCCTATGCCAGGGTTTACAGCGATAGTGTGAATCTTCGCTACTATAAAACAGCTATTCGTACTAATTCTATTACCTATGACGGGCTTGAACGAATCCCGACAGTAGACGGCTGGTCTGATATTTCTACGCAATATACAACTAATCCGCAGACTAGGAGCGCTTGGACTTGGGCTGAGATCAATGCCCTGCAAGCTGGCGTTAGTATGCATGGCACCGTTGTGGGCAATGTCTATGTTTTTGCTACCCAGGCATATGTCGTGGTTGATTATACTACTGAGCCGATAAATCAAGCACCAGCTATTTCTTCCGCTACCGATTCTCCCGATCCGGTTACCGTTGGAAGCGCAGCCACTTTTAATGTCAACTGGTCTGACCCCAACACCGGAGACTTAACCAAGATTCATATCTGTAAAACTAATGCCATCGCGAGCGCAAATTGCACCGGAGGCAGCTGGGCTTCTTCAACAAGTTTTTCAGCTGTCTCTCCAACCGTTCTTTCTTATACGACACGAGCTGGTGATGTTGGGGCTAAAAATTACTACGCTTTTGTCTGCGATGACGATAACGCCTGTTCGGCTGGAACTGCGGGGACATTTACGGTAACTAATATCGTGGTAACAAAACCAATCAACGGGGTCGCCAATATTATAGCTGATTGTTCAGACGCGGACGGTGATCTTTCTCAATGCAACGTTATTTCTCCTTGCGTTAATAATTGTCCGGCTTCTGGTTCTTCGGGAACTTGTTTCTGCCAATTTACTTGTTTAGTTAGAGATTTTTATGATGCCTGCGGTCAGGCCATAGATGGCACGGCCTTAACGACTAATAATTGCTTAACGGACGGATTAAAGTGCGGAGTAGGCTCCCCTCCAGATCGACCCGCTCCAGTAGGCGGCGGGGGCGGAGGCGGCGGGGGCGGAGGCGGCGGGGGCGGAGGCGGCAGCGGAGACGGCGTGTTTTGGGACAGCTGTTCTTTCCGAGGCAAAAGCGTGCCGACTTTTAATTGGACGTACTCTGACCCGGACGGCGATCCGGAAGCCGCCTATGAAATTTGGATTGACGACAACGCTTCTTTCAATGGCCCGAAGTTTAATAATCTGGTTAATGTCGGGGCCACCTCGTATGCGCTCGATTTGCTTCATGACGACAACTCTGACTGGATCCAAAACCTTGCCTGGAACACCACTTATTTTTGGAAAGTCAGAGTGAAAGACAATCAGGGCAATTGGTCGGATTGGTCAAATAATCAAAATTTCAAAACGCCGAAACACGCCTATCCTTACGCCGGCTTCAGCTGGTGGCCCCAAGAGCCCAGCCAGCAAGAAATAATTCTTTTTTCGCCCGATGAACTCGATCTTTCTTACCTCTGGACCATTACTCAAGGAGACGGACAATATGCTGACGGCACGGGGCCGACCAATGAAGAGCCCCATATCAAATTTTTAACCGCTGACAACAAGGTAAAATTAAAAGTGACCGATGCCGACGCCTACATCTGCGAATCGCCAGAACAGGCGATTGCCGCCGAGCTGCCTTTGCCTGAATACAAGGAAGTTCCGCCGATCATTTGGTTGAGGAAAATGCTGGCGGGTCTTTACGCTTTCGTCTTTTTCTGATATGCTGGCAATAGGAAAATAACATTGGATTTTTGTAATTCTTATAGCAGGTAATATACCTGATATATATTACTATGTTGAATTGTCAAAATTTCAACGCCATTTATGAATTTACTTTTACCGTTCGTTGCGGCGTTTATTGCGTTGGCCGCGGGGTCAGTTTTAGGGTATTTAGCCCGTCAATCTATTGCGAAAAAAAGAATCGGCTCGATAGAGCAAAAGCTTCAAGAAAAGGCAGCTCAAGCTAAGCAGGAGTCAGAAACCATTATTTCTCAGGCCAGAGAAAAGGCCTCGGTCGTTCTTAACACGGTTAAGAAAGAAGAAGACCAAACGAGAAATCGCTTGCTCAAAGCGGAGCACTTTTTGCTTAAAAGAGAGGATATTTTAGATCAAAGGTTTCTTGATTATGAAAAGAAAGAAAAAGATTTTGAGGAAAAAGTAACGAAGCTTAAAGAGGTTAAAGAAAATCTGGAAGCCTTAAAACAGGAAGCTTTGGCAAAGCTTGAAAAAACTTCAGGACTTAATCGGGACGAGGCGAAAAAAGAGTTGCTGTTAAATTGCGAAAAAGAGTTTGAACTGGAAATTATGCAAAAACTCAGGAAACTGGAAGGGGACGGCAAGGAAAAGCTTCAAGACCGCGCTAAAGAAATAATCGCTTTGGCCATTCAAAAATATGCGCTGTCGCAAGTTCAAGAGATGACAACGACCACCGTGGCTTTGCCTAATGACGAAATCAAGGGCAGAATTATCGGCAAAGAGGGCCGCAACATTAAGACGCTAGAGAAGCTGACGGGAGTTGAAATCATTGTTGATGAGACGCCCGAAGCCGTGGTAATTTCCGGGTTTGACCCCATCAGACGTCAGATTGCCAAGACTGCCCTAGAGAAGCTGATTCACGATGGCCGTATCCAACCGGCCAGGATCGAAGAGGTAGTCCAAAAAACTCAGGAAGAAATCGTTACTCAAATCAAAGAAGCGGGGCAAGCGGCTATTTACGACACCAATATTATCGGTCTTGATCCGAAAATCGTACAGCTTCTAGGGAGATTAAGGTTTAGAACGAGCTATGGCCAGAATGTTTTGCTCCATTCTATCGAAGTTAGCCATTTAGCCGGGGCTTTGGCTGCGGAAATCGGAGCTAACATTGGGCTCGCTAAAAAAGCCGGGCTTTTGCACGACATCGGCAAGGCGGTAGACCAGCAAATCGAGGGCTCTCACGTTGACATCGGCATGAAAATCTTAGAGAAATTCGGCGTGGAAAAAGCGGTCATTTCAGCCATGAAGTCGCATCACGAAGAATATCCGTCAGAAATTCTTGAAGCGGTAATAGTTCAGGCGGCTGATCAGATTTCGGGAGCCCGGCCTGGGGCCAGGAAAGATACGCTGGAAAATTATCTGAAAAGACTGGGAGAGCTGGAGGCGATTGCCACTTCTTTCGGCGGAGTGGAGAAGGCTTACGCCATTCAGGCGGGCAGAGAGATCAGAGTTTTTGTCAAACCCGAACAGATTGACGATCTGGCTTCGCATCAGTTAGCCAAAGAAATTGCCAAGAGAATTGAAGACGAATTAAATTACCCCGGCGAAATCAAGGTCAATGTCATCAGGGAAAGCAGGGTAGTGGAGTATGCGAAATAAAACTTAATGTCTGGATTTCCGATATCCCCCTTAATTTTGGGGGATATCGGAAATCAACAAATTCGTTATGACCAAAGATAATTTAATCGACGCTTTAGTTAAAAAAACCGGCGCTTCCAAAACGCAAGCTGCCGAATGTTTGACCGTGCTGTTGGACGAAATTACCAAATCTTTATCCAGGGGCGAAGAGGTTGTTCTGACTGGCTTCGGCAAATTCAAAATTGCCCAAAGAAAAGAAAGAGAGGGAAGGAACCCTAAAACCGGCGAAACCATTAAGATCGCTGCCAAAAAAGCGCCGGTCTTTAAAGCCGGCAGCATCCTCAAAGACGCCGTGAAATAATAATAGTCGGATGTTCGAGGTCCGGCCTCCCTCAAAATATAGAGGGAGGCCGGGCCTCTTTCATTTGAGCAGGTTAGTAGACCAGGTTAGAACCCCGTCTGTACCGTCACTTCCAGAACGTTCACTACGTTCACATCGTTAATAAAAAAAACCGGCAAAAAATTGTTTCTTAGGTACGCTTCCACAGGAAGCGCAGTTTTTTATATTTGCGATATGGCAATATATGAACCACATGTCCAGCTCAACTTTAATCTACTTTATTTCTCTTCATTTGGGTCATTACGGGGTAGGTGGAAAACTTTTGTGAGGGAAATTTACAACATCGGAGGGGTGTGGGGCGGGCCAGCGCTATTGACAAATTAAAAAGAGAGGTATACAATTAAACGTTGCAATGGGGCAATGCGCCCAAATTTATATAAGGAGGTACCATAATGGCTAACGAAGCTTATGTGGTAGAAAAGGTGGCCGAAGCAACCAAGAGTCCTAAGGCCATGCTTCTCGGCGCTATTGGGGCAATATGCTCGACGCCAACTAATTCTGCTAATACAGCAAAAGAGTTAGGGCTTAGCGAAGAGGAGATACAAAGGGCAAGATGGGTAGCTCTTTTTAAAAAAGGTAGGACCGATCTTGAATTCCTGAAAGGGCTTTTGGAAATTATTGAAAAACAGAAGGAGGATACCGTTATGTCGGATTCGAAGGAGAACACTGTTCTGACTCCGAAAAAAGCGCGTGAAATAATGGGGGAGAATTTTTTTGGTGTTGGAGATGCTATCAAATACCTCAATATCGATAACCCTCCCCGTTACAATCTAGCTGCTTTCGAGAAAATCCCGTTTCCAAAAGAAGTACTTCGAAACTTGCGTAATAGCCACATACTTGTTGCCGTTCTCCCGTTATCCATTAATGAAATTATAGAAAGGGTGGGCAAGGAGTTATTCAGGTTCCGTTTCATGTTTGTTAACACTGACCAACGATATATGAAAGCGTGCGGAGAACCCGGATGGGAGCTCGTTCTCAAAACTTCAGTGCCCGGATCGACTTCAAAGGGTTTTTCAGATCAACTGAGGCTAATTGATGAAGAAGACGAGAAAGTACCTACTGGTAGCTTAATGGTTTACACTATTATAGGACACTACCTAGCCACAGGGAAAAAGCTCTTTAAGAGGAGTTTCTTTAGAAGCAGCTCCGTGCGGACGTCGAGTGTGGACGACAGCAGCGAAAAAGTCATTGTTGGCGATTTTGATTCAGATGGACTCTTTATCGGAGACACCTTTGCTAGTGAACGTAGTGATTTCGGCTTAGGTATTGCATCTGCCCGAAAAAAAGAAGGTGAATAAATAAGGTCATAACTAAAAGTCCAAGAGTCTTTATGCTCTTGGACTTTTCATTTACAAAATACTCAATTACATTCAATTTTATCCAATTACAGTTAAATATACTCAAATACATACAAATATATACAAGGTGGACCTTATCGTGACAGGTGGAAAACTTTGATGAAAAATTAAATGAGTTAGGTTCAGACCGCATTCTAAAGGATAAAATCCTCAGCATACAGATAGAAAATCCCTCTATCGCCATTGAAAAGGCGGCTTTTGAGGTGAAAGCCATACATGAAGAAAAGGCCAGGTTAGAACCTGCCAAAAATGCCCTAAATAAAGGGGAAATGAAGGAGATTTACTCTAAAAGTATCTTAATGAGCGGGTGACGGGATTCGAACCCGTGGCGTCCACTTTGGAAAAGTGGCATTCTACCGCTGAATTACACCCGCATTAAATTTATTATATTTAAGATGAAACAGCATCAATCCAGCCCATAATTCTGCGATGGAGGCTCCTTCCGAGTTCTTTTTTCCCGCAGCTTCTGATTTGTATATGAAGCGTTCCATAAGGTAATTTTCTTTTTTTCTTCCCCGATTTGTTGTTTCTTCGATCTATTTGAGTTGTCTTAAATTGTTTTTTGGAAATACCGGTTATTTTCGACCAATATTTTATGGTTTCCTTAACGTTGTTGTCCGGATAAGTATAAGCGCGAAGAGAGAAATTTTCATCACAAAGGCCACAAATTTCTCTAAACCACCTCATTGTTATTTTTATTATTCCGGGATCAGAATTAATCACGCGTATGTGCTCGTATAGCTTAGACCCCTCTCCTAAATATATCCCAATACCCAGCAGCCAGAGGTCTCGTTTTGTTAGTTTTCCGATATCCCTTTTCGCCAACTTTTTCATTGCTACAATATCAACCATCCTTTGATTGTGTCTAAAATTAGCCGATTTCATTCGCGCCAAACCAATTCGCTTAATTACTTCTTTATTCGGTTTATAAGGTATTTCTCTCAACCAATCACTCAACGTGCTTTTAGCAAGCCCCATTTCTCGAGAGATCATATTATAGGAATAGCCTCTTTTTCGATAATTAACAGCTTCGTCTTTTAAACTTAGTAGTTTCATAAAAATAGATATATCCGAACCGGCTTCTTGTATTATAGCAAAATATAATCAAGAGTTCAATTTTAAAAGAGCGTTACATTCGGGGTGCTGGGAATTGAACCCAGTCTGCATGCTCCCAAAGCACGCGTACTGCCGGTATACGACACCCCGCAATCAACTCTTAATCTATCATATTTTTGATTGCTTTTCAAATATGATATAATTCAATTGATGAACTTTAAATCTGTTTTGGAACAGCTTAATATCCGGGCGACTTGCAAGCAATACGGCCTCGGCTTGTGGCGTTGTCCCCAGTTTCTCTTTTTGTTGATGGGGCTAGTTATTATCGTCACCGCTCTGGTCACTTATTTTTTAGGCACGCGCTACGTCGCCGATCCCGACACGGTATCTTTGATTGTCCTTATTTTAACTATCATTTTATTTGTGATTACTTTCAGCATGACCAGAAGCCTTGAAGGACTGGCCGAAGCCAGTCGTTTAAAATCAGAATTTATCAGTATTATTTCTCATCAATTGCGTTCGCCTCTTTCCAGTCTGAAATGGGCGCTGGAAATTTTAATTTCCGGCCGGTTCGGCAAAATTGAAGGCAAACCCGCTGATTATTTGCAGATTTTAGCGGATAATGCCAAAAGAATGGGGGAGTTGATTTCTTCTCTTTTGATTGTTTCCCGGATCGAGCAGGGCAGATTTCCTTTGCACAAAGCTGGATTTTCTCTCATCAATTTGGCCGAAGAGGCCATCGCCGAATTCAAGCCGGTAGCCATAGCTTCTAATATCGAAATAGTTTTAGAAACAGCCAAGTCAAATTTACCTCAAGCCTTTGGCGATTCTTCGCAGTTGAAATTGGTAGTTGAAAATTTTATCGATAATGCCGTCCGTTATACTAAAGGCGCCGGGAAAGTTGCGGTGGCGATTGCGTTCCAAAACGACAAGTTGCTTTTTTCGGTTAAAGACGGCGGAGTCGGCATTCCCAAAGAAGATCAAAAGCATATTTTCCAGAAATTCTTCCGTTCCGGCAATGTTTTGAAATACCAGACACAAGGTTCGGGCTTGGGCTTATATATCGCCAAATCGATTATTGAAAAATCAGGCGGAAAAATAGGCTTTAAGTCCGAACAGGACAAAGGGTCGACATTTTGGTTTACCATACCAATAAATAAAAAATAATTTTATGAGCAAAAAAATATTATTAATTGAAGACGAGGCGTCGCTTCAGAAAGCTCTAGGAGACGTTCTAGAGCAGGAGGGTTATAAGGTCATAGGCGTTACCGATGGCGAGGCGGGCTTAAAGTCGGCTCAAGCTGAAATTCCCGATCTCATTTTGCTGGACCTCATCTTGCCTAAAATGCCCGGCTTTGAAGTTTTAAAAGCGTTAAAAAGCGACGAATCGACTAAAGATATTCCTATTATTGTTTTGACGAATCTAGAATCAATGGGCGATATCGAAAAAGCATTGGAGCTCGGCGCTACCACGTATTTGGTCAAAGCAAGCTATACTTTAGAGGAGGTGGTGAGTAAAATTAAAAAAATATGCGGGTAGAGCCGCAACAACTTAAAGCATTTTTGCTTGATGCGGACTTAGTTTCTGAAGAAAAATTCGAACAAGCCCTCAAAAAAGCCACCAAATCCCAAAAAAAACTGGGGGATATTTTAATTTCCGACGGTTTGATTGCCCAATCCCAATTAGTTAAGCTGGAAGCCTATATTCTAGGGATACCTTTTGTTAATTTGGAGAAAGAAACTGTTGACCCGGAAATTCTGAAAATTATTCCCGAGCCGATTGCCAGAAAAAATAACATTGTCGCTTTTCAAAAAAGGGGCAGGGAATTGGAGGTGGCCATGCTCGACCCGGACGACTTAAGAACAATTGAATTTGTCCAAAAGAAAGCTGATTTGAGGATTTTACCAAGATTAACCACGCCCGAAAGCATCAAAAATGTTTTAAGGCAGTACCAAAAAACCCTTGAGGCTGAATTCGGCGAAATTATCAAAAAAGACGCAGGAGACATCAGGGCTGTTAAGGAAGATGAAGATGCGGAAGAAACAGTAGAGCTTGAAAAGATCGCCCAGGAAATGCCGGTGATCAGGATTGTTGACACCTTAATTAAGCACGCTGTTTTAGAAAGGGCATCTGATATCCACATCGAGCCGCTAGAGAAAGAAGTGGTGGTCCGATATCGCATTGACGGGGTTTTGCATGAAGCCATGACCTTGCCGAAACAAACAAGTTCAGGCATTGTCGCCAGAATAAAAGTGCTTTCTAATTTAAAGCTTGATGAGCATCGGCTGCCTCAAGACGGCCGTTTTAAGGTTGAAACGGAAGAATATAAATATTCCATCAGGGTTTCGATTTTGCCGGTTTTTGACGGCGAAAAAATCGTAATGAGACTGTTGTCTGAAACCGCGAAAGCCTTAACCTTGGAGGCCTTGGGTTTGAGGGACGAAGCTTTGGAGCGGGTGCAAGATAATTTGAAAAAGCCGGTCGGCATGATTTTAGTGACCGGCCCTACGGGGAGCGGCAAAACCACAACCTTGTATTCCATTATCGAAATTTTAAATGTTCCCGGGGTAAACATTTCCACCATTGAAGATCCGATTGAATATCGCATTCCCAGGGTTAATCAAACGCAGGTAAAACCAAAGATTGGTTTGACCTTTGCTTCGGGACTGCGAGCGCTGGTGCGCCAAGACCCCAATATTATCATGGTTGGAGAAATTAGAGATAACGAAACGGCCGGATTGGCTATTAATGCCGCCCTGACCGGCCATTTGGTTCTTTCTACCTTGCATACCACCGACGCGGCCGGCGCCGTACCTCGTTTGATTGACATGCAAGCCGAGCCGTTTCTGATTTCTTCAACGCTCAATATTATTATCGCCCAGCGGTTGGTTAAAAAACTTTTCAAAGAAAAAGAAAAATATTATTTAAAGGAGGCCGAGTTAAAAAATATCGGTAAGTACTGCGACCTGGAGCATATTTTAAAAATATTAAAAGAGGAAAAACTCGCCAAACCCAAACAAAGTTTTAAAGAGATCCCATTCTATCGGCCCAAGCCTTCGCGAGACTGCCCGGATGGCTATCAGGGAAGAATCGGCATTTACGAAGTTTTAACCGTGACCGGAACCATTAAAGAATTAATTGTAAAAAAAGCTGACGCCAATCAGATTCAGGCTCAAGCCCAAAAGGAAGGCATGAGAACCATGTTGGAGGATGGGTTTGTGAAAGCGGCGCAGGGTATCACCTCTATTGAGGAGATTTTGAGGGTTATCATTGAATAATGCCTAAATATTTTTTTACAGCCAAGTCTCAAAAAGGGGACAACTACTCAGATTCTAGGGAGGCCAAAGACGAGCAGGACTTAGCCAGAATCCTTCGCCAAGAAGGATATATTTTAATTTCAGTCGGAAAAGAAGAATCAAAAAAGAAAAGCGGTTTTGGGTCCTGGCGGAGTATTTTTTCTTTTGGCGGAGTTTCCTTGGAAGACAAGCTGATGCTGACGAGAAACCTAAAGGTGATGGTTTCGGCCGGCATTTCAATTCCCCGAGCCTTAAAAACGTTGGCCGAACAATCAAAAAGCAAGAAATTTAAAAAAGCGTTAATAGAAATATCCGAAAGAATCGTTAAGGGAGAAAATTTTTCAGACTCATTGGCCTCTCACCCCGCTATTTTTTCGCAGCTTTTTTGCAGCATGGTTAAAGTAGGGGAGGAGTCGGGGACTCTCGAGAAAAATCTTGATATTCTGGCCAAGCAAATGGAAAGAGATCACGCCCTTAAGTCGAAGATCAAAGAAGCGATGGTGTACCCGGCGGTTATCATTACGGCGATGATCGGCATCGGCATAATGATGTTGATTGTAGTTGTGCCGAAACTTGCCAAAACCTTTGAAGAGCTGCAAGCCGAGCTTCCCATAACAACCAAAATTGTCATAGGCTCGGGCACTTTTTTGGCTGAAAAATGGTATTTGGTTGTTGCGATTTTATTTTTTTGTTTCGGTTTTTTCCGGGCAATTTTAAAAACTAAAAAAGGCAAAGAAAAAGTTGATACGCTCGTTTTAAAATTGCCCGTCATTTCGCCGATTATAAAAAAAACGAATGCGGCTCATACGATTCGAACCTTGAGTTCTTTGATCTCCGCCGGAGTTCCGCTTGTCCGGTCTTTGGAAATTATTTCAGCAACCATGGGCAATTTCCATTATCAAGAAGCCCTTGCGGCGGCAATCGAAAAAGTGAAGAAGGGCGAAAAGCTTTCTGCGGCGCTGGCGCCTTATCAAAATCTTTATCCTTTGACGGTTATCCAAATGATTGAAGTGGGCGAGGAAACCGGCGAAACTTCCGGTATCTTGGAAAAACTCGGCGATTTTTACGAAGAAGAAATTTCCCAAGCCACTAAAAATTTAACGGCGGTCATCGAGCCCGTGCTGATGCTGATCGTCGGAGGCGTGGTGGGTTTTTTTGCGATTTCTATAATTCAACCGATGTATTCGATGCTTAGCTCAATAGAATAGTTATGTTCCCAAAAAACGGTTTCACTTTTATCGATATTCTCATAGGCGCAGCTCTTTTGATTATTGTTTTCACGGGTATTTTAGGGGCTTATCAATTAGGAATGAAGGTTGTCGGTCAATCAAAGGCGAGGACCACCGCTATTGCTCTGGCTAATCAAAAAATAGAGATGGCAAGAAACCTGTCTTATCAAGGCGTAGGGACCATCGGAGGTATTCCAGCCGGACAACTAAACGAAACGGAAATTATTACTCGGAATGGCGCTGCGTATACTGTTAAAACGACCGTAGTTTACATTGACGATTCTCTTGATGGATTAATACCCGCCGATGCTCAACCGTCGGATTATAAAAGAGTAAAAGTGAAAGTTTCTTGGCAGGGCCAATTTGGCGGCGGATTGGCTTTATTAACCGATGTGGCGCCGAAAGAGATATGGTCGGAAGCCGGTGGCGGGATGATATTAATTTCGGTTTTTGATGCCGAAGGGATTGGGGTGCCGCAAGCGAACATTAGTATCACTAATTCGGCAGTCAATCCGGCGATTAATGCTTGGTATTTAGCCGACAATAATGGAAATTTGGTTTTACCCGGAGCCCCGACTTCCAATGAAAACTATCAAATTACTGCTTCGAAAGCAGGTTTCAGCACTGATAGAACTTACGGGGCGGAAGAGACTACTAATCCTCTTAAGCCGCATGTTTCGGTCTATGACGGTCGGTTGGCAGAAGCTTCTTTTTCGATTGACGAGACAGGTTCTTTTTCAGTTCGAACATCCGGCGCAAAAGAACAAGGATATCCGGCTATTCCAAATGTACCCTTTGCTTTAAGGGGTGCAAAAATAATCGGCACGGATGCGCAAGGCGCCGCGGTTTATAAATATTCTGATAATTTTTTAACCAATAATGATGGTGAATTAAATGTCGGCAATTTAGAATGGGATTCGTACAGTTTTACGGTTAATAAATTAGCCACCGGGTTTGATTTAATCGGGGCGGAGTCTCCGCTTGCAACTACCAGTACTCAGCCGATTGATCTTTTACCGAATATTTCTCGGGAAGTAAGATTAATTTTAAAAGCCGAAAATAGTTTTTTGGTAACCGTCAAAGACGAAGTTTCTTTACAACCCATTTTTGGGGCGAGCATCAGGATATTTAATGCGGGGTTAGGTTATGATGAGACCTATCCGAGCGACGAAAACGGCCGAGCTTTTTTCATTCCACTTGAGGCCGCAACTTATAATTTAGAAATCGGAGCGTCGGGATATCAAATTTATACTGGGAATATTTTTGTTTCAGGCGACAAGGCTTTAACCGTTAATCTGGTAGCTTCGCCATGAAACAAGCTTTTACTTTAATTGAGGTAATGGTTACGGTCGCTATTTTCACCTTAATTACCGGTGTAATTGCCGCTTTTATTTTAACCGGATATAAAATTCACGGTTATACTTTCCAGCAATCAATAGCCATTGACGAAGCGAGAAGAGGAATTGAAGCCATGGTCAAAGAAATAAGGGAGTCGCAGCCCGGCGAGGACGGCTCTTATATTATTGATAAGGCCGAAGATTATCAGTTCTCTTTTTATTCGGATATTGACAAGAATGAAGTTATTGAAAGGGTCCGCTATTTCATCGACGGCACGAATTTAAAAAAAGGGATTACTTATCCCAGCGGCTTTCCCGTTCAATATCTGTCAGCAACTGAAAAAATTACTACGCTTTCTCAATATGTCAGAAATCAGCCGCCGATTTTCCATTATTTTGACGGAGATAACGTTGAATTACCATCACCAGCCCGATTAAAAGACACCAAGTTGATGAAAGTCCGTTTGATCATTAACGTTAATCCGGATCGTCCGCCTCAAGATTTCGAATTGGAATCAGCTGTCCAGCTGAGGAATCTTAAAACTAATCTATGATAAGAAACAACGGCATTGTTATTACTTATGTTTTGATTTTCGGGGCAGTATTTTTATTGCTGTTGTCGGGTCTTTTAGGTTTTATTTTGCTGCAGCACCGCCAATCTTTGCAAAAAGTGGCTTGGAACGAAGCTTTAGAAATAGCCGAAGCGGGGTTGGATTATGCTAAGTGGCGTTTATCTTACGCCCCGTCAGATTTCGGCTTTTCCGGAACTTATGACTATAAAGATCCTGAAGGAGAAGTTATCGGCCAGTATCTTTTAGAAATTACCACTCCCTCGGGATGCGCGCCGGCGGTAAAAATTAAATCAACCGGCCGAGTGACAAATTTTTCCGACGTAGAGAGAAGGGTCCAGGTTAAATATGCTAAGCCGGCTTTGGCGAAGTATGCTTTTTTAACTAATAGCAATGTTTGGTTTGGAGCCGATGAGGCGTTAAAAGGGCCGTTCCACTCCAATGGCGGCATTAGAATGGATGGCACTCAAAATTCTCTTTCAACTTCGGCTAAGCAAACCTATATCTGCAGCGAAGAACACGATTGTTCGCCTTCTCAAGAAAAACCGGGGATTTGGGGCGTGGGCCAGGGCCAGGGCCAGGGTTTTTGGGAGTTTCCCGTTCCCGCAATCGATTTCAGCAGTATTACCCAGGATTTGGCGGCCTTAAAAGCTGATGCCCAAAACTTCGGAATTTATCTTGCTCAACCCATTGACCACGGCTATCATCTTAAATTTAAATCAGACGGCACGGTTGATGTTTTTCGGGTAAAAAAAGTGAAACAAAAAGTTTGGGGCTGGGACGGGCAAGATTGGGTTTTTGAGTCAAACGATATTGATGCGGAAGACTTCGAGGCTAATTATTCTTTATCCGGCATTTGCGCTCCGATTTTTGTGGGAAACGATATTTGGGTTGACGGCGTTGTCAAGGGCAGGGCTACCGTTGTCGCCGCTTCTTTGCCAGAAACTCAAAATAAAATGAGAAAAATAATCATTAATGGTAATATCGATTACGCTGACAGCAACTCTGTTCTGGGGCTTATCGCCCAAAAAGATATTTTAATTCCTCTCTATTCACCCGATAATTTAACGGTGAAAGCGGCGATGTTGGCTCAAAAGGGTCATGTTTTCAGGTATTATTATCCCAATTGGTCAGCGGAGCCCTACCGAACCTATGGAATCAGGAATAAGATTACCACCCTCGGTTCGATTATCACCAATACCTTGTGGACTTTTACTTGGGTCGATGGCGGGGGAGCGGCAGTTTCGGGTTATCGAACTACCGAGATGGCTTACGATCCGAACCTAACTTATAATCCTCCGCCTTATTTTCCAACTTCCGGAGAATACGAATTTTTAAACTGGGAGGAATTGTAAGGAAAAAGAGGCTCCCCGAGAGAAGCCTCTTTTGTTTTGCTATTTAGCCAGGCCCATTTTTTTTAAGAGCCCATATTCTGCCCGCCGGGCATTTTCTTTTTCTACCCATATCTTGTGGGCTGTCAATTTCCTGATGTCGTCCGACATTATTTGAATTGTGCCGCGGTGTATGTCTTTTTCGTTTTTGTAGTACCCCCAGTAATCAGTGGTAAGATAAGCGGGCCCATCTTTGGCGTAAATGCCGATAATTTGAATCTGTTGGCCGATTCTTAAATCAGTCAGGCTCCTCCCTAGGCCGGTAACTCGGGTATCTTGACCAATGCCGATTTTCATTGGTGGCCGTAGCCATTCCTGATTAGGGGAAACGGGGCTGTTGATTATTTCAAGATAGCTGTTGCTGAGATTAACAATTAAACCGTTGTAAGCCCACTCCGTATTTTTCTTGTTCTCGCTGGGAGGAATAAATCCTCCGCCGCCTCCACCACCGCCACCACCGCCAGGGCCGCCACCACCGCCAGGGCCGCCAGCCGCTCCAGATGCCATAACAATTAAGACACCGATAAGCGAAGCGGCGGCCAGAAACACAAAAAACTTTCTCACCTTTTCACCTCCTTACTATGATATGGTGTACTCGAAAGATTTTAATATGATATAATAAAAATGTCAATGTTTGACTCTTTTATCATAAAACCAACAGCTTTTGGCTTAGATATTTCCGACTCGTCTTTAAAAATAATTCAACTGAAGAAAAGGGGAAAGTCTTTTGCATTAGCTTCTTTCGGCGAAACCAAGATGGAGCCGGGGATTATCGAGCAGGGCGATATTAAAAATGAAAAAGCCTTATCGGAAAATATCAGAAAGGCGGTTAAAGAAGCCTGCGGAGAAAGAATACGCACCAAGCGCGCGATTATCTCTTTGCCCGAAGAAAAAGCTTTTTTACAGGTTATTCAGCTTCCTTTAATGAAAGAAGAAGAAGCGCAGCAGGCGATTTATTTTGAGGCGGAAAATTATATTCCTTTGCCGGTTGAAAAAGTTTATCTCGATTCTCAAATTATTTCTTGCGACGCTAAGACCGGCAAGCTCAATGTTTTAATCGTAGCTATCCCCAAAACCATCATTGATTCTTATGTCCGTTCCCTAAAAGGAGCGGCGCTAGAACCCGTGGCGTTCGAAATTGAGTCTATGTCCATCTCGCGCGCTTTAATTAAAGACAATATGGATTCTCAAGCCTTGGTCACGGTAGATTTAGGCGAGAATCGGACCAGCTTCAGTATTTTTTTTGAACAATCATTAAAATTTACTGCCACTTCTCAACTCTCGGCTAAAAATTTCAGCGAGCTTATCGCTCAGAGCTTAAAAATTAGTTTTAAGGAGGCGGAAGCTTTAAAAATTAAGAACGGCATCGGTAGGAGTAAATTGGGTAAAAAAATTACCGAAGCTTTAAGCTCAACGCTGGAGACACTCGTCGATTTATCGGAAAAATATCTTAATTATTGCCAGACTCAATATAATCAAAAAGCGGCCAAAATTTTACTTTGCGGTGGCGGGGCTAATCTAAAAGGTTTGGCCGATTTTTTGAGTCAGCGTCTTAAAATATCAGTAGAGTTAGGCAACCCTTGGACTAATATTATGTCCAGCCGATCAAAAAAGGCTAAGATGTTAACGCCTGAAGAATCTTTAAGATATACTACCGCCCTAGGACTGGCTTTAAGAGGAGCGAAGTTATGATTAATCTTTTACCTCCAACAGAAAAGGATAATTTGAGAAGAGAGGAAAAACGCCGCTTGGCTTTTATTTGGGGTGTTTTTGTTTTATTTTTCTTGATCGCCGGCTCGGTGGTCTTATTTTCATTAAATATTTATCTTGCCGGAGAGGTTGCCGGCCTTAAAATTCTTGTCGACTACGAACAGCAAAAATCACTGACGCTGGAAGCTAAAAATGTTGAAAAAGAGATCAGCGCCATTAATCAAAATCTTGCGGAACTCGACGCGTTTTACCAAAGACAGCCCCGGGTTGCGGCCCTTTTTCAAAGAATATCAGAAATTGTTCCCGAAGAAATATACTTAAACTCATTATCGTTAGATTTTAGCAAGGGTAAAAATGATCGCTTCCAGGTTTCATTAACTGGTCGCAGCGTAACTCGGGAAGCGTTGCTCAACTTTAAAAAAATTCTTGAGTCTGAATCGGGTTTTCAGGGCATTTATTTTCCATCGTCAAGTTGGGTGAAGCCTTCAGATATTAATTTCAGCGTTAGTTTCGAGCTCGCCATATGATTCAAAATAAAAATATTCCATTAATCATTTTAGGGATAGTCGTTATGCTTTTAGCCGTCGGCGTCGTTCGGCCGTTGTTTTTAAGCATTAAACAGAATTCAAACATTTTTGCCGGCCAAAGAGAAGTTTTGGCCGAGCTCGAAAAAAAGAGAGAAAATATTAAAAAATTCCAGTCAACTTACGGGACCTACCAAGTTAATTTCAAAAAAATAGACCAATTGTTTATCGATCAGGAAGAACCGGTCGACTTTATTAAATTTCTTGAAAAGGAGGCCGGCCGTTCAAAACTTGCCATTGATTTGGCGCCCTTGTCTCTTAAGGCGGGGGAGGAAGACGTTTGGCCGTCAATTGGTTTCCAAGTAGCTTTGATCGGCTCTTTCCCGAATTTTTTACAATTCCTCGATAAGATTGAATTAAATTCATATTTAATCTCCTTGTCTGATTTTAGCTTGAATAAGCCGACAAAAATTACCAATGGCGATATAGAAATTGCGTTTCAGCTAAAAGTTTATACCCGGTGATTATGAACAAAGAGTTTATTTTGAAATTAAAAAATATCGGCAGCGTTTTGCTCAATAGCCCGGCCAGAAATCCGATTTTTAGCGTGGCATTTTTGTTTCTGATTGTTTTGGCGCTGGGCGCTTTGATTTTTTACCGATATGATATTTTAGTTAAAGCCTCTCAACCAAAAATAACCGCCGAAGCCGTTCAGTTTGAAGAAGAGCTTTATCGGCAAATTTTAAAAGAATGGCAAACGAGAGATGAAAGATCTGGCGCAGTTGATTCTTTGAAATACATTGATCCTTTTCAAGAAAAGCGGTAGGGTTTGATTTTTGAGGAAAATTGAGATAGCATATTGAGGTTGAGCCCCTGTAGCTCAATGGACAGAGTACCTCCCTTCTAAGAAGGTGATATAGGTTCGATTCCTATCAGGGGCACCATGGTGGTCATGGTGTAACGGCAGCACAAGGGTTTGTGGAACCCTTTGAGGCGGTTCGAATCCGCTTGACCACCCATTACTTTCTTTCGTCGAGGCGAACCTTGAGTATAATTTCCTGGCCCTTGCGGAAAATTTTCAAATTAAGGTTTTCGCCGATTTTGCATTTCTGCAGGATATCCTCCAGCGGGCATTTGGTAGAAACTTTGATATCCTGAACCTCTAAAATAATATCGCCCTCTTGAACACCCGCTTGATGAGCCGTGCTGCCCAAAACCACGGCGCCCGACTGTCCTTGAGGATTTTTTTCGGCAATCACCAGAGCTCCTTCTCCAATGGCGAGTTTAAATTTTTCTTGGAGCTCTTTGTCTAATAAAACGTAGCGTATCCCTAAAAATGGCAGTCTCAAACGTCCAAATTGCTTGAGATCGTCCAGATCTTTTTTCGCATTATTGATCGGCAAGGCAAAGCCGATGTTTTCGGCAAAGAAAACCATGGCGGTGTTGATGCCGATAGCCTTGCCTTTAATGTCGATCAAAGGGCCTCCGGAATTGCCCGGGTTGATCGCGGCATCAGTTTGCACCAAACCCCTTAATTTAGTGACAGTATTATTGGTTGTATCACCGGCTGAAATTTCCCGCGCCAATCCCGAAACGACTCCGACTGAAACCGTATTGCGGAATGTCCCTAAAGCATTGCCGATGGCGATAGCTGTTTGTCCTAATTCCAGATTCGAAGAATCGCCAAGTTCAATGATCGGCAGGTTTTTTCGATCAATTCTTAAAATAGCGACATCATGGATCGGGTCTCTGGCTAAAACATAAGCCGGGTATTTTTCGTCTTCGCCGACAATCGCGATATATTCGGCGCCGGGGTCATTAACGACGTGCCGGTTGGTTAAAATTATTCCCGAAGGATCGACAATAAAGCCAGAACCCCCTCCAACATCTATTTTTTTCTTACCCTTGGGGACCATGAGGGGAGTATTGGGATTAAGCGGGTTTGTGGGTCCGCCGAAAGGCGCTTCAAAAACCGGCAGCATTTTAGAAACGATGATGCTGACCACGGCCGGCAAAACTTTTTTAATAATTTTAGGAATTGACGAGTTTTTTGAATATTTTTCCATATTTGTATTGTATCATGCTTTTTGCTAAGATGGAAAATAGTTTGCCCCTGTCGTTCAATGGATAGGACAAGGGTTTCCTAAACCTTAAATCCAGGTTCGACTCCTGGTGGGGGCACAGCAAAAGCACCTTACCAATAAAATCTTAAAAAGGAGGTGAGCCGAATGGAAGTAATCAATAAAAAGCAGGAAGAAATTGTCATCTTCAACAAGTTTCTATTCTTTTTAATAAAATATATCGGAACACCGATTATCTGCGTTTTATTAATATTGCTGGAGGGGGCAAAAAGAATAGAATTCAAGCATTACGAGCGCTTGCCTTTATGGGAAGGGAAGATCATTGTTCTGCCGAACCACCGAAGCTGGTGGGACGTTGTGATCGTTCCTCATCTGTATTTTCCCTGGTGGTTTCGAGAAATATTAAGAGACATGATTGATTTGGGCAAAGAGCTTTTAATTACGATTCGTCGGGTATCACATTGGGTCATTGACGAGAGGGTGAAGATAAAAATCGGCAACGGAGAGAATGTTTTTTCCCGAGACGTGCCGATGACCGCCGCTGATAAACACAATTTGCGTCATTTTCCTTGGTTGATAGGGTTTATCTTTCGAGTAAACCGAAAAAAGCACGGCGGGACCGTTCAGGAGAGAGCGGCATCGGCAAGATTCGCCCAGAGAGTATTGGAAAGAAACGGTCGGATTGTTGTCTTCGCTGAAGGAGGCAGGCTCGACAGCGTTGGCGACGAAGAGAAAATCTTCGACATCGCAACGCGTCAGCCCATATTGAGGTTGCTTGAACCAGGCTTTTGCGAATTAGTCTCGATTACCGGTGCAAAGATTGTGCCGGTTATCTTAATCGGCACCGATAAAGTTATGCCTCGCGGAAAATTTCCTTTTCCCAGGGTTTGGCGCAAAGTCCTGATTAAAATTGGCGAACCCATAGTTTTTCCGACGGGCGCTTCGCCAGATTTTGTAAGGGACGCCATAGACAAGGCGAGGATTGATCTTTATTACGAATAAGAGGGGCAATCACAAAAGAGAATTGCCCCTCGCTTCCGGGCCTGTAGCTCAATGGTAGAGCACTCTAAATTCGATAGAGAGAATTCTGTTCAAATCAGGATAAGCCCACACATTGCACATTGATGAGCTCCATGGTACGATTAAAGAATGAGATCGCATTACTATCATTTAAAACCAAAAATAATAACCCTTCGCAAATCAGGAAGAACATATAGTGAGATACGTAAATTTATTGGGGTCAACATTCCAAAGAGTACTTTATCAAATTGGTGCAGTGATATTTTATTATCCCCTGAGCAGCAACAAAAAGTTAAACGTTTAATGAGAAGTAGTGCAGATAAAGGGCGAGTAACCGCTTTGATTGTTAATAGATTGAAGAGAGAGGAATATATCCAAACTGTAAAAGATAGAGTAATTCATCTTGCCGGTAAACTAGAGAATAAGAATACTTCAAAGATTGCGCTTGCTATGCTGTATTTAGGAGAGGGATCAAAGAACCAGAGAGGAGCTTTAATGTTTGGCAATTCAGACCCCTTAGTTATAAGTTTGTTTTTGCGCTTATTAAGACATTGTTATGATATTAATGAAAGTAAATTTCGTTGTACGTTGCAATGCCGAGCAGATCAAGACATAAAAAAATTAGAGAAATTTTGGTCACAGGTTACAAAAATTCCCTTATCGCAATTTTACAAAGCAAGGATCGATCCTAGGACAATTGGAAAACCTTCAAAAAAACCTAATTATAAGGGGGTTTGTAGAATAGATTATTTTTCAGGAGATATATTTATGGAGTTAAAGCAAATTATGGCTGTAATCTTGGGCCCATAGTATAGTGGTAAAATGCCGCAATGGCATTGCGGAGTCGAGGGTTCAACTCCCTCTGGGTCCACCGATAAATTGAGGGAGGTCGAACCTCCCTCAATTTTTATTGCTACTTTGACATTTTAAGAGTAAAATGATAAAAATATAGGTTAACCGCGGAGGTGTGCGAGAGCGGTTGAATCGGGCAGTCTCGAAAACTGCTATGGCCGCAAGGCCATCGAAGGTTCGAATCCTTCCGCCTCCGCATTAAAATTTATGATAAAACTTTTCAACACCTGCCTGCCGGCAGGCAGGAAACAAAAAGAACCGCAGAGTTTAAAAGAGGTTTTAGGTATTCTCGAAAAATTGGCCGGCGATTTTAAGAAAGTTTCTCAAGAATTGGCCGAGCTCAAAAAGAATAATAAAAAGAATTTACAAAAAGTCGGCGTGGTCAGGTTTAACCCCTTTAAAGAAGGCGGCGGCGATCAAAGTTTTTCCATCGCTGTGCTTGATGCTCTAGACAACGGTTTTGTCATCACTAGTCTTTACAGCAACGCCGCTAACCGAGTTTATGCAAAGCCCATCATGAACGGCGCTTCCTCGTACTCTTTATCTCAAGAAGAAAAAGAGGCAATCAATAAGGCGATTAATGTTTAAGTTTTATGGTTCAAAACACACCACAATCGAATATCGTTACTCGACCTCCCGTTGTGGTGGTGATGGGCCATGTGGATCATGGTAAATCATCTCTCTTAGAAGCCATCAAGGGGCTGAAGATTACGGCCAAGGAGTCAGGCGGCATTACCCAGCACATCGGGGCTTATGAAGTGGAGCACCAGGGTAAAAAGATTACCTTTCTTGATACTCCGGGCCATGAGGCGTTTTCCGCCATGCGCTCTCGGGGAGCTAAAGTGGCCGACATCGCCATTTTAGTGGTGGACGCTGAAGAAAGCGTCAAGCCTCAAACCAAGGAGGCGATTTTGCATATTCAAAAATCAGGCATACCCATGATCGTCGCCATCAACAAAATAGATAAGCCCGGCGCCGATCCGGAGAAGGTCAAAAGAGAATTAATGCAGAGCAATGTTTTGGTAGAATCCCTGGGCGGCAAGATTCCTCAAGTTTTGACTTCGGCTAAAGAAAAGAAGGGGCTGAATGAACTTTTGGAAATAATTTTATTGGTGGCGGAAATGGAAGATTTGAAGGGCGATATTCAAAAGCCCGCCGAAGGCGTAGTCGTCGAGTCTTACTTAGATAATCAGCGCGGACCGATAGCTACCGTTCTTTTAAGGGATGGTATTTTAAAAAAGGGCGATATCATTGCAGCTTACCCGGCATTGGGCAAGGTAAAAAGCATTGAAGATTTCCAGGGAGTTCCGCGAGAAGAAGGGCTTCCGTCCATGCCCTGCGTGGTTAATGGTTTTGAAGTGGTGCCTCAAGTTGGCGAGAAATTCGAAGTTTATCCTGATATTGAATCGGCTCAAAAACACCTTGAGAAAAAGGAAAAAAGATTGGATGGTTTTGGCATGACGTTGATTGAAAAAGATATGAGAGTTTTGAATTTAGTTCTGAAAGCCGACGTACAGGGGTCTGTCGAAGCGATCCTGGAAGTTTTAAAGGGACTTCCGCAAGAAAAGGTAGTTTTACGCGTCTTAAAGGGCGAGGCGGGTGAAATTCAAGAGGGCGATGTGAGATTGGCCAAAGACGGCAAAGCCAAAATCATCGGCTTTAGGGTGAAAACTAACGTTATCGCTAAGAATCTTGCCGAAAGGGAAAATGTTTCCATTACGACCTTTGATGTCATTTACCATTTAGCTCAAGGGGTCAGGGTTTTGATGGAGAGAAGAGCGGCGCCAGAAAAAGTGAAAACTGACTTAGGCAAGCTCAAGGTTTTGATTGTTTTTTTAACGGAAAAAAATAGGCAGATTGTCGGTGGGAAAATCATCGAAGGCGAAATTAAAAAAGGTACGCAGATTGAAGTTTTAAGGGAGAACGAGGTTGTCGGCAGGGGAAGGCCTATTAATCTCCAAAAGAACAAAAAAGACATTGAGCGCGCGGTGAAGGGCGACGAGTGCGGCGTGCTTTATGAAGGCGACGTTAAAATCGAGCAGGGCGACGTGCTGCAAATTTATCTTGAAGAGAAAAAGAAAGTCGAGCTTGAGTTCTAATCCCATGGAAAGGATTCAGCAGGTTAATCAGTTAATTAAGGAAGAGTTGGGTCAAATCATCCTTAGAGAGGGCGGTTTTTCTAAAAATGTTCTGGTTACCATAACAAGAGTAGAAACCACCAGGAATTTAATTGATACTAAAGTTTATGTTTCAGTGTTGCCGGAGACCCAATCCCAGATAATTTTAGAGACCTTAAGCCGGAGGATTTTCAATATCCAGCAATTACTGAACAAGCGTTTAAGAATGAGGCCGATACCGAAAATCATATTTATTGAGGAAAAACAAACGGCCCAGGCCGGAAAAATCGAACAATTATTACAAGAAATCAAAGATCAAAAAAATGTCTGACATATTGGAGTCGCAATTTCAGGGCATCGGCGAGATTTTAAAAGGAGCTAAAAAAGTTTTAATCGCCTCGCATCAAAATCCCGATCCGGATGCCGTCTCTTCGGTGCTTGCTCTTCATTATGTTTTTAAAAATATGGGATTATTGAGTTTTCCCTACCTGCCCAATCAACCGGCGAGAAGCCTTAGTTTTTTGCCCGGTTTTTTAGATATCGAAACCGAGATTAAATCTTTTGAGCCGGATGTTATCTTTTGTCTTGATTATGGCGATTTCAAAAGATTAAAATTACCCGAATATCTCTCGATTAAGGACAGCTGCCGCATTGTGACCATTGATCATCATTTGGAAAGCGACCAGCGGGGAGAAATTAGGATTTTGGAGACTAAAGCTTCTTCAACTTCAGAAATTATTTACTCTTGGTTGAAGTATGTCAATATCGAGATAAACCAAGATTTAGCTACGCTTCTTCTGACCGGCATTTTTTCTGACAGCGGGGGATTTTGCCATGTTTCGACCACTTCTCAAACGCTTAATATCGTTTCCGAATTGCTGCTGAAAGGCGCTTCGTTAAATAAAATCGCGAGTCAAACCCTGGACTTTTCGAAGCCCCTGAATCTTTCACGGGCCTGGGGTTATGTGCTGGCGCGCATTAAGCTCGATCAAGAGACAGGGCTGGCTTATTCTTGGGTCACCCCTGCGGATTTGAATAGGTTTGAAGCGAACTTGGTGGATTTTGACGGCATCACTAATATTATTTCCGCGGTTTCGCGCATTAATGTAGGATTATTTTTGATTGAATACGAAAATGGCAAGGTTAAGGGTAGCTTAAGATCAGAACCCGCTGGCGGCAAAAATGCGGCTCAAATCGTGAAAGCCTTGGGCGGGGGAGGGCATCCTTATGCCGCCGGTTTCAACCAGGAAGGCACGATTGAGGAAGTGTTGAAAAAAGTGCTTAATTTGATAAAATAATAAAGCGATAATCGGCGTATGGCTAGGTAGCCAAGTGGTAAGGCGAAGGTCTGCAAAACCTTTATGCGTGGGTTCGATTCCCACCCTAGCCTCAAAAATCTGCCCGAGTGGTGGAATGGTTTACACGAGTGACTTAAAATCACTTGAGCGCAAGCTCATGCGAGTTCGACTCTCGCCTCGGGCACAAATACAAAAATACACAGGAAAAATACACAGGTGTCACCTGTGTATTTTTGTTTAACTTTCGAGCACTTCGATATTAGTGAATTTGGCTCCGAATTCTTTAGCCTCTTTTGTAGAAGAGAACCAGATATCGAAATGGTAATAGCCCTTTTTTGAGCTCATGCGGTCTTCGACCGTAAAGACCTTGTCGCCATAAAGTTCCGGGATTCTGATTTTAGTTCCGAAAGGCAGAAGATTATTGGCAATAAGACCGTCTTTAACTACGGTGTTGGCTGCCGTGATAAAGGGGGTGCTGTCGGTTTCTTCCGGAGTGGAAGAATAGGCGGTAATGATTACATTGATGGTTCGAGCTATTTTGGGAACTGGCAAGAGGGAGCTGGGTAAAAGGCTGTTTTCCTGGACGATTAAAAGCCCCAAATTTTGGTATTCCAAAGAGCTCTGAGCGTTCTGGGGTTCAGAGAATATGCCTATGGCGGCAAACAAGACTAATGAAGTTGTCACTATGAAGTTAATCATAATTAAAACCCCCTTGCGGGGGCAATGCTATATACTTAGCACGGAATCAAAAAAATGTCAA
>MHMD01000019.1:42644-54289 GCA_001819295.1 Candidatus Nealsonbacteria bacterium RIFCSPHIGHO2_02_FULL_43_13
TTGGCAACCAGATGCACTACCATTGTGCTACACCCGCCTATGTGCCGCGGGTGAGAATTGAACTCACGACCCCAGCTTTTTCAGAGCTGTGCTCTGCCACTGAGCTACCGCGGCCTGTGTGGACGGCATAGGATTCGGACCTATAACCCCCGCGATGTAAACGCGGTGCTCTAACCATTGAGCTAGCCGTCCCGAAGTTCTATGTGCGCGGGAGAGGACTCGAACCTCCACGCCTTGCGGCACAGGCACCTCAAGCCTGCTCGGCTACCAGTTACGACACCCGCGCAAAAAATGTTAAGCTGAGGATTCTTCGGGCTTCGCTTCAATATTCTCAGGTTGAGCATTTTCTTTTATAGCTTCTTCTTTAAGCCTCGCTCTTTTACCTTTCGCTGTTCTTAAATAATAAAGTTTTGCCCGGCGGACTTTTTCTCTTTTAGCCACTTCAATCTTTTCAATCGTGGGAGAGTGAAGGGGAAAGATTTTTTCGACTCCAATCCCTGAAATTACTTTTCTTACGGTGATTGTCGCGTTTATCCCTCGGCCGTGCGATCTTGCGATGACCAATCCTTCGAAAACTTGGATTCTTGCCGCCTCTTTCTTGTCCATTGTTTCGCTCGCGGCGGAGGCGGGGATTTTCTGATAAACCAAAACCGTGTCGCCTGGACGAATCTCATCCGACCCTGATTTTAACTGGATTTTATTGAAAGTTTCTATTTTGGTAGGCATAGTTTTAAATCGTTTGGTAATTCTGATGTAAATTCTTTTGTTTGGCCGTTAGGTAATTCTATCTTCAAGTAACTTGAATGCAGGAATTGGCGATTAAGATTTTTGGGACATATTTGTCCCTTAAAGCCGTATAATTTATCGCCGGCAATTGGGTGTCCAAGATAGGTTAATTGAGCCCTGATTTGGTGTTTTCGGCCGGTACGGGGTTCGGCTTCAATTAAATCATAATTCTCGAATCTTTGCAACACTCGGTACGAAGTTTTGGCCTGTCTTTTGCCCGCACTTTCCGGGCTTTGAGGCAGGAAGGCTTTTTGTTTGCGCCGGTCTTGCTGGGCGCGTCCCAACAGCGTTTCGATTTCGCCCCTTTCTGATTTAAGGTGGCCGACGACGAGAGCTATGTATTTTTTCTCGACTTTGCGTTCCTTGAACTGTCTTTGCAGGAATTCCAGCGTTTCGTCATTTTTGGCTATCAACAAGATTCCCGAAGTATCTTTATCTAGGCGATGCACCCTTCCTTCAAAATCATCGCTGTTTACTCCGGCTGGTTTATCAATAACCTTAATGTTTTCGTCTTCGTAAATAACATTCATGTGGGCGGTACAGGACTCGAACCTGTAGCCTCATACACGTCAAGTACGCGCTCTACCATTGAGCTAACCGCCCTCGTGTGCGCCTGGAAGGAATCGGACCTTCTACTTCCTCTTTATAAGAGAGGCGTTCTACCAATGAACTACAGGCGCTTCTCACTTTATTTCCTTAACTTTGAATTTTTCTTTGCCGCGCCGTAGTCCCGCTAAGCGGGACGAAGGCGGGTTGACTTTTTTTCCGCCCTTGATCAATGCTTCGTATTCTTCTCTCTCGATGGTTTCTTTTTCGGCCAGGGTCGTCGCGATTTTATTCAAAATCGCCCTTTTCTTTTTAAGAATACTCCTCGCGGTTGATTCGGCTTCTTTTATGAACCGCGAAACTTCCTGGTCAATTTCTTCGGCTATCTTCTCCGAATAGTTTCTTTGCTCGCCGATTTCTTTACCTAAAAATATCAATTCCTCTTTTTCGCCGAAAGCAACCGGTCCCAGCTTTTCTGACATGCCATACTCTTTAACTAAAGACCTGGCAAGTTCTGAAGCTTTTTCCAAATCATTGGAGGCCCCTGTCGTGATTTCGCCGAAAACCAGCTCTTCGGCGCAATAGCCCCCTAAGAACATGGCCAAGTCCGCCACAAAATCGCTTTTGGCTTTAAGGTGTTTTTCTTCGCTGGGCAGTTTTAAAGTATAGCCGGCAGCGCGCCCCCGGGCAATGATTGAAATTTTGCGGACGGGCTCCGCATTGGGCAGAGAGCTTGCGACCAGCGCATGCCCTGCTTCGTGGTAGGCGGCGATCAGCTTTTCGTCTTTAGATAGCACATGGCTTTTTCTTTCCGGCCCCAAGAGTACTTTATCGATTGACTCCAAAAGTTCTTCTTGAGCAATTTGTTGTTTTGAACGTCGGGCCGCCAAAATGGCGGCCTCGTTCATCAGGTTGGCCAAGTCGGCTCCGGAAAATCCCGGAGTTCTTTCGGCAATTTCCCGCAGATTGACGCTTAAGGCCAGGGGCTTTCCTTTGGCATGAATTTTTAAGATAGCTTCGCGGTCGTTGATGTCCGGTAAATCAAGCACAACCCTTCGGTCAAATCGACCCGGCCGTAGAAGTGCCGGGTCAAGGACGTCGGGTCGATTGGTCGCGGCGGTCACGATCACATTGGTATCTCTTTCAAAACCATCCATTTCGGTGAGTATTTGATTTAAAGTTTGTTCTCTTTCGTCGTGGCCGCCGCCTAAGCCCGCTCCCCGGTGCCTGCCGACCGCGTCCAATTCATCAATAAAAATAATAGAAGGCGCAGCTTTCTTGGCCGTATTGAAAAGGTCTCGCGTTCGCGCGGCTCCCACGCCCACAAACATTTCCACGAATTCGGAACCGGAAATGTGAAAAAAGGGAACGTGCGCTTCACCGGCTACGGCCCGGGCGAGCATGGTTTTGCCGGTGCCGGGCGGGCCCATCAAGAGCACGCCTCGGGGGATTCTGGCTCCCATATTCAGGAACTTTTTGGGGAATTTCAAGAAATCAACGATTTCTTTTAATTCTTCTTTGGCCTCGGTCAACCCGGCCACATCCTTAAAGGTGATAATATCTTTGGGGTGGCCTTCGGCGCCGAAAAGACGCGCTTTGGCTCTCGAAAAATCAAAAGCTTGGGATGCCCCGACTTTCGCCTGCCTGAAAATCATAAAAAAGAAAAATACAAAGATAAGTAAGGGAAGCACAAAGACAGAAATGGGGCCTAACCACGAGAGCCACCCCGATTCTTCTTTCAGCTCAACCTCCACGCCCTTGAGCGCATCCTGGCTGACGCCGTAATTTGCCAAAGATTGGGAAAGAGCGGCTTCGGTTTCTTTTTTCGATTTCGCCTGGCTGCCATCTTGGAAAGTTACGGTGATATTATTACCGGCAACCGCGATTTTTTTAACGTTGCCCTGATTGATGTTTTTAACCACTTCTGTTAAGGGAATTTCTTTGGAGGTTTGCCCAGTTTGGGAAAACACGGTAAAAATTCCCGAGACAATCAGGAAAATCAGGAAAATAAAAATAAAGTTTTTCAACAGACTTTTCATAAATTGATTATATCACGTAATTTTTTAAATTCAAAATGTCTTCCATCGCGGGATTTCCCATTGTGGGATTTCGTAAATCCCACAATATTTGATATGATTAAAAAAACATGGCGGAACTACTATTCTATCATACCTATAATAGAGGAGTGGATAAAAGAAAAATCTTTTTAGAGGGTTCGGATTATCTTCGGTGCGTGCACGACCTCTATGAATTTAACGACGAAAAAGCCAGTATAAATATGTATCGCCGCATTGTGGGATTTACGAAATCCCACAATTTGGAAAAAGCGAGAGAAAAAATAATCGATATTGGAGCTTGGTGCTTGATGCAGAACCATTATCACTTATTTTCAAGTCCCGTTGTAGATGATGGTCTTACTAAGTTTCATAGAAAATTTGGCATAGGTTTAGCTAATGTTTTTAATACGAAATATAAAAGAAGCGGTGCATTATTTCAGGGTAGATATAAAAAAGTCCTGGTGGATGACGATACCCAGGCGCTTCAATTAATTTGTTATATTCATTCAAATCCTCTGGACTTATGGAAACCGGGTTGGAAAGAAAAAGGTTTAACTAATTTAGAGCTTCAAAACGCTTTAAGGTTCTTAGAAAAAGATTTTCGGTGGTCAAGCCATTTGGATTGGTGGGGGATTAAGAATTTTCCTTCGTTGATAGATAATGATTTTATGGCGCGGTTTTTTAAAAGTCCGGAAGAATATCGAGAATTTTTTATGAATTGGTTAAGATATTACGAAAAAAACACGCAATCTATACAAAAACTTATTTTAGAGCGAATACAATAAATAATTGTGGGATTTACGAAGTCCCACAATGGTAAATTAATCAATGAGAAAGGCCCTGAACGCTTGGTGCGTCAGGGCCTTTTCGACTAGGGGATGGAGGTGTCAGTCCTAGGCGACGACTGCTTCGGTGGGGACGGTTACTTCGGCGGGGGCAAGAGGAGGGTTGCATGTGACGAGTTTCTCGGCCGCTTCGTTGGCAAGTCGTTCCTCGAGCTCGGACTTGAGCTTCTGCGCTGCCTGGAGCCGGGCATAGAGTCTTTGAACCAGGAAGTGATCTTCGCTGCGGATTTCTTTTTGGATCCTCTCATGGAGTTCGTTCCAAAGTTCTTTGGGCAGCTTCTTCCCGTCGGTCTTTACCGCAACTCTTTGGAGGATTCTCTCTTCCAGGTTGCCGCGGTTTTGCCGGGCTTTGTCGAGCTCCTCTTCAAAGCGCGGGATGTCGAGCTGGGATAAGACCCACTCGATCTTGGTCATGCTCGACAGGTTTTCCCCGGCCATGATTTTGTCGGCGACGGCCTTGATGTGCAAGGAGTACTTATTGTCGCATCCTTTGCAGACGAGAAAATGTTGCTTCCTGCCTGTGCCGTCTTTTAGGACTCTGCTGAACTGCCCGCAGACGGCGCAAATTCCGAATTCCGGACGGGTTTGGCTTGCTGGGACATCGTTTTCCATTTCAATCATCACCTCTTTTTTTTCTTCCGGCGGCTTTACCGCCACTGGTTCCTTCGGGATAATCAATCGTGCTTCTTTGGGCCGGGGCGTTTTGTTTTTCCCCGGTCTTTCCTCCCTCCTCCGCTTAGTCCGGTGGTTTTTTTCAAAACCACCCACCTCCTCCTGGATCGCTCTTTTCATATCTATTCTATCCTCCATATAATATATTTCTTTCCCCTAAATTCTTAAGGTACTCAATGCAGATATTATAGCACCAAACAAAAAATCTGTCAATAGTTTTCCTAAGGACAGATTTTTAATTGTGGTTGGCTACTTTGGCAACACTGTTTCTAAAACATCCCGCGAAGCTGCCGGTTCCACTCCTCGCCTCTTGAATTCATCAGCTATTTCTTGGAGGTCGAGTTCATTCACTGGGCCTTCGGCAAGCGAGATAATGTAACCCATGAGAGTTTACATCTCGGGGCTAGGCGACGATTTTCCTGCCCGGCAATTATTCACGAAATCATAAATCGTGGATAATTGTCCGGAGGGGAATGAACGAATGTCTTCGCCTACTTTTATCCCGACTTCACCTCTTTCGTTGTCGATCACGACAACGGGGCCGTATACCAGTCGACGCATGCCGGATATGACCTCTTCGGTAATCAAGATAGCTCCTTTTTTGATTCTGCTTAGCTCCACTTAGCCACCTCCTTATATTAAAATCAAAGGGCGATTAGGTTGTTGCCTTATTGTATACCAAAGAGGATAACTTGTCAAGCTCAATTAACCATTAACCGCAAAGTCATGCGGTGCTCGGTGGGTTCTATCTGGATGATTTGGAATTGGTATTCTTTGCCGATTTTCAGTTTTTGCTCCATTTTAGTTTTGGTGCCGAATTCGGAAATATGGACCAACCCCTGAATTTTAGGGGCGATTTCCACGAAAGCGCCGAAGGGATTAAATTTAGTCACTTTTCCCTCAATTACATCGCTCTTTTTATATTTTTTGTCGATATCTATCCAGGGATCCTGTTTTAAAGCTTTCAAAGACAACGATATCCTGATGCCGTCGGCGATTTCAATAATCTTTGCCTGAACTTTTTCGCCGACTTTGACGATTTCAGCCGGGTCGTCGATGAGTTGCCAGTCAATCTCGGAAATATGGATCAGCCCCTCGAGATTATCGGGCAGAATTTTAACAAAAACGCCAAAGTCGACAATGCCCGTGATTTCTCCTTCGACCACATCGCCTGTTTTATATTTTTCAACAAGCGTTTTAATTTTTTCGGTTTCCGTGGCTTTTTCCGATAGAATCAAAATATCCTTGCCCTGATCGATGGTTAGGATTTTTACCGTCAGATCCTCGCCGACAAGCCGCTGCAACTTGTCTAAAATTTTGGTTCGGTCAGCTCCTTCAACCCGCGGATAGTTTTTAGGAGAAAGTTGCGAAACTGGTAAAAAACCGGCGACTCTTTCCGCTTCTACCAAAAGTCCGCCTTTATTGGCGCCAAGCACTTTGACCGTCAAGGATTCATCTTTTTCTTTCTTTAACATAAGTTTGTCCCAGTTTAGCTCTCGGCCGGCTTGAGTGGCTGAAAGTTCAATGTAGCCCTCGTCGTTTTCCAATTCGATGATTTTTAACATCAACTTATCGCCCATTTTAGCGCTTTTTAAGGCGACTTTCGCTTCCTGGAATTCCTGGCCGTAGATAATGCCCGTGCCGACAGGCCCCAGATCAACATAAATGGTCGACCGGCCAACGCCGATCACCGAGCCTTCGACAATTTCGCCGACTCGCGGAAGTTTTAAGAAGTCGTTAGTTTTGTTTTCGATGATATTTTTCATGACCTTAATTTATCATAGATTGTGATTTATGACAAGGATATTTCGGGCAGTCCGATTGCCCTTTAAATTTTAAGGGCAGTCGGACTGCCATAAAATAGTTGAACGTTAAAAAGTTTTATGATAAAATTAAAAAATATGCATATTACTTGGCACGGACAATCTTTTTTTCAATTGCAGACCAGCCTCAGCAAGGGCGAGCAAACAACTATTGCTATAGACCCCTTTGAAGAAACCATAGGGCTGAATGTTCCTTCGTTTACCGCTGACATTTTATTGATTACCCACGATCACGCGGACCATAATAATAAAAAAACCATTAAAGGCGCGCCTTTTTTGGTCGATGGCCCCGGCGAATACGAAGTCAAAGAAATTTTTGTTCAGGGCATTCCTTCTTTCCATGATGAGGAGAGCGGTAAAAAGCGGGGGATAAATACTATTTATACTCTTGAAGTGGAAGAAATGCGGCTGTGCCATTTGGGCGATTTCGGCCAGAAAGAATTAACCGAAGATCAGCTTGAACAAATCGGCGACATCGATATTCTAATGATTCCCGTCGGCGGCGAGTTCACCATCGATGCCAAGGGAGCGGCTCATATTATTTCCCAAATAGAACCCAAGATTGTCATCCCGATGCATTATGCTTTGCCGAAACTTAAAATAAAGCTCGATGAAGTGGATAAGTTTTTAAAAGAAATCGGCCAGAAATCAGTTGTGCCCCAGCCCAAGCTGTTGATTAAAAAGAAAGATTTGCCTTTAGAAACTCAAGTAGTTGTTTTAACGCAATGAAGTTTTTAGAAAAAATACAAAGCTTGCCAGAAAAGACGAGAAAGATTATTCTGTGGATTATTTTGATTGTTCTGGCCTTAGCCATGCTAAGTTGGTGGATTAGCCGTATCCCCGGAAATATCGAAAAAATTAATTTGCCCAAAATAGCAATACCTAAAATAAATATCAATGCCCCAGAAGAAACCAATAATCAATAAACCAATCAAGCCGGAAAAGCCGAAGCAGGCCGCCTCTAAAAAAGGCGAGCCTCGCCCAGAATCTGGGCGGGAAATCGGCTATGTCAAACCAAGAGAAATCGTGGCCGAAATGCAGGAGTCCTATATCGATTATGCCATGTCGGTGATTGTGGCTCGCGCTTTGCCCGATGTCAGGGATGGTTTGAAGCCCGTTCATCGCCGGATTCTTTACGCCATGTACGAAGACGGCTTGACGCATGGAGCCAAATTCAGAAAATCGGCGACAGTGGTGGGCTCGGTTTTAGGCCGCTATCATCCGCATGGCGATGTGGCCGTATACGATTCGATGACCCGCATGGCCCAAGATTTTTCCTTAAGATACACGCTCATCCAGGGTCAAGGCAACTGGGGTAGCATCGACGGGGATAGTGCGGCCGCGATGAGATATACGGAATGTAAAATGTCCAAAATAGGGGAGGAGATGCTGCGGGATATCGATAAAAATACCGTCGAATTTACCGACAACTATGATGCGAGCAGAAAAGAACCGATGGTTTTGCCATCGCCCGTGCCGCAGCTTCTTTTGAACGGCTCCTTAGGAATCGCGGTCGGTATGGCGACGAATATCCCGCCTCATAATTTAACTGAAGTGGTTGAGGCCAGTATTTATCTTTTGGATCATCCCAAAGCCGACACCGAGGATTTGTTCAAGTTCGTGCAAGGGCCTGATTTCCCGACCGGCGGCAATATTTATAATGCCAAGGAAATCCTCGAGGCCTATTCTTTAGGCAAGGGCGCGATTGTGACTAGGGGCAAAGCCGAGGTGTTAGAAAACGAAAAAACGGGGCGATCCCAAATCATCATTACCGAAATTCCTTATCAGGTTGTGAAATCTACTTTAATCGAGCAGTTGGCGTTGCTGGTGCAGGAAAAGAAAATCGATGGCATTAAGGATATTCGCGACGAATCCGACCGCGAGGGTTTGAGAATCGTCATTGATATGCAAAAAGACGCTTACCCCCAGAAAATTCTTAACCGGCTTTATAAATTCAGCGATTTGCAGAAAACTTTTCATTTAAACATGTTAGCTCTGGTTGACGGCATCCAGCCCAGAGTTTTGTCGTTGGCCGAAGTTTTAAGTTATTACTTGCAGCACCGTCAGGACGTGGTGACCAGACGCCTTAATTTCGATTTGATGAAAGCTAAAGAAAGAGCTCATATCCTGGAAGGTTTGCATAAATGCTTAGCCAATATCGATCTTGTTATAAAAATCATCAAGTCTTCGGCTAGCCGGGAAGACGCCATGAAAAATTTAATGGCGCGCTTTAGGCTTACCGAAATTCAGGCCAACGCTATTTTGGAAACAAAACTTGCGGCTTTGGCGAAATTGGAACGCCAGAAAATAGCAGATGAGCTGAAAGAATTAATGGCGCTCATCAAAGAATTGGCTCTTACCTTAAAAGATCCGGAAAAAATCAAAGAAGTCGTCAAGAAAGAATTAAAAGAAGCTAAAGAGGTTTTTGGCGATCCGAGAAAAACGAAACTGCATGTGCAGAAGATCGGTGAAATCGCCGAAGAAGATTTAATCCCGCAAGAAGAAACCATTATTACTTTAACCCAAGGAGGCTATGTTAAAAGAATCAATCCTTCGCAGTATAAGAATCAAAAGAGGGGAGGCAAAGGCATGATGGGCATGAAAACGCTGGGCGATGACGTGGTCGAACACTTTTTAACCGCCATGACCCACGATTCTTTATTGTTCTTTACTGATTCGGGCAAGGTTTTCCGCACGCAAGCGTATGAAATTCCCGAAGGACAGAGGGTGGCTAAGGGACGAGGGCTTTTGAACTTCTTGGAGCTGTCTTCCGAAGAAAAGATTCTTTCTTTGAATTCTTTGGGTAAAGAAGACAAGGATGCCGGCGTGAAGTATCTGGCGATGGTGACCAAGAACGGCATTATTAAAAAGACAGCGATTGAGGATTTTGATAACGTTCGCAGGAGCGGGCTCATTGCGATTTCCCTTAAAAAGGGCGATTCGTTAAAAAGCGTTCGTAAAACAACCGGCGAGAATGAATTAGTTATTGTAACGAAGCTCGGCCAATCTATTCATTTTAAAGAAAAAGATGTCAGAAGCATGGGACGGACAGCCTCCGGTATTAGAGGTATCAGGTTGGGCAAAGGCGATGAAGTGATCGCTATGGATGTGGTGAGTACGGATAAGCAAAACTTATTATTAGTGGTTTCCGAAAACGGCTACGGCAAAAGAACTGACTTGAAAGAATATAAGATTCAGGGCAGGGGAGGCTCGGGCATCAAAACCGCTCAAGTGACTTCAAAAACCGGAGCTCTGGTTTATTCCATGATTCTGAAAGGCGACGAAGAGGATTTGATTGTCATTTCCAAGAAAGGCCAGGTCATCAGAACGCCCGTGAATGCCATCGCCAAAATCAGCCGAGCCACCCAAGGCGTGAGAGTGATGCGGCTTGACCCTGGGGATAAGGTAGCTTCCGCCGCTTGTCTTTAATCGGGCATTTTTGGTAGAATATAAACATGAAGAAGCTAATTTGCCAAACGTTTTTAATCGGAGTATTTTTGCTGGGTTCGGTTTCAACGGTTTTAGCCGTTGATTGTCCTACAGGGCAGATTTGCAATCCGTTAAAATACGGCAATTTCGAGGATTTAATCAGCGGGATTATTAAGGATTTTCTTATTCCGGTTGGCATTAGCGTTGCGGGGATAATGTTTCTTGTTGCCGGAGTGATGTTTGTCACTTCAGCCGGCGACCCGGGAAAGACAAAAACGGCCCGTGATATCATGATTTACACGGCTGTCGGCCTGGCCGTAATTTTACTTGCTTCAGGATTGATCAAAGTGCTACAATCATTATTAGAAGGTTAAAATAACAATAAAGAAAAGGTCGAGGTTTAGCTAATCTAAAATAAAAAATAAAATGAAAAAAGTTTTAGCACAATTATTTTTAATTAGTTTTTTAGCGGTTTTAGTGGTACCAGCGGTGGTTTCAGCAGGAATTGCTGGCAAGATAGATTGTCAAAACCAATGCGTGACACCGTCGGTAGACTGTAACTGTGGTGGCGCGAATGGAGATTATATTGGCGCCACTACCCCGATGTATTGCTTAAATGGTGTACGTTTTAATAGTAATGACAATGGCGAAGGCAGACAGGCTTGTTTGGCGGTGGCGTCTGGCGGCACCACTGGTAGCGGCACTTCAGTCACTACTGTTAAAGGGTTGCTTAATAAGATTGACGAGATTAGCGGATATATTCGTACCGGCTTATTTGGGATAGCGGGAATCTTCCTGATTATAGCCGGTTATTATTTTGTCACAGGCGGGGGCGAACCGGAGAAGCTCACTAAAGCCAGGCAAATGTTAATTAACGCTTTGATTGGCGTGGCTATCGCGGTCGCGGCAACAGGATTGGTAGGGATTGTGAAGGATCTTGTAAAATAAATTTACTTACTCATCAGATTTTAAAAATCCCCAATGGGTTTGACTTTCTTGGGGGTTTTTGTTATAATATAATATTCTGGAAATACGAAAGGAGGTCTTTGATAATGTTAAGCAATAGATGGGTAAGAATCGGGTTATGGGCTTTAGGGGTCGTGATAGTTTCCGTTTTGTTTTTTTGGGGTTTGGCGCAGAGTTACGACAATGGTTACGGAAACGGATATGCGCATGGAATCAAGGTTCAGCCCTCGCCGGCTCCAGCTCCAGCGCCGGCTCCAGTGCCGCAACCGACACCTGTGACGGTGATCGTCAATCCACCGGCAGTGAATGTGTCCGTCAATCAGACGGTGGACGGCACCAAATCGGCAAATTCGCAGCCACCCCAGCAAGTTTTATTCAGGACAGCTTATATTAACGGGAGCGGTGGTTTCAATATTGGGCAGAGCGGTGATTATAAAATAATCCTCAATCCTCCGATGCCCGGGACTTCCATTTCTATCGACGGACGGGCTGTTTACAACTATCAAATTTTTTACCTCTAC
>MHMD01000019.1:54314-58293 GCA_001819295.1 Candidatus Nealsonbacteria bacterium RIFCSPHIGHO2_02_FULL_43_13
ATTCGCCAGTTCAAATTAGCTGGCAGCTTAACTACTAAGAACATCTCAAAGCTGGCGATCCGTAGATCGCCAGCTTTCTTCATTTGATTTTTCGGCTCAAACAGATAAAATAAAAAAATGCCGAGGTGGTGAAACTGGCAAACACGTAGGACTTAGAATCCTATGCCGTAAGGCTTGTGGGTTCGACTCCCACCCTTGGCACAAATAAAGATACATAGAACGGTTCTATGTATCTTTTTATTTTCATTCTTCCTGCTCTACGGTGATCTTTTTTTTCGTCTTGCGATGGATTTTCGGCATGCTTAATGTCAAAATTCCTTCTTTAATAGTAGCCTTGGCTTTGCCGGCATCTACTTCTTCGGGCAGGATCACTTTTCTCATAAACGAGCCCCAATAACATTCTTGATAAAAATATTTCTTGCCTTCTTTCTCAACTTTATTTTCTCTCATGCCCCTGATCGTTACCATGTCATCTTCGATAGCAATATCCAAGTCCTCTCCTTTAATGCCGCCGATGGTAGATTGAATCACAATATCATCCTCCGTTTCATAAACGTCAATGGCAAGTTGCCCCTCATCCTGGGAAGATAGCTCTCCCGGCTCGATTTTCAACGATTTTATTTCCTTTTTAGGTTCGGGCCTGGGTTCTTCTTTGGGTTCAAGGGTTTTTTCTGGCTCGACCTTCGTTTTCTTTTTAGTTTTTGTTTTTCTTCCTTCGCCCTCCGTAGCCTTGGCGGAGGAGGGTTCGATGCCCATATTCCCTTTTAATTTATTGAAAAAAGACATATTGTTTTATTTACAGATGCTTTTTAATTTTTTGACCTTTTGGAAGCCTATAGTAATAAAAATAATCAATCCCATTAAAATTGTTATAGGTATCATAAACTTAAAGCTTCCCTCAACTTTCATTATAGAGAAGTCGTAAAGACCATGCAAGAGCGTAGCTATCAATATTCCTTTGATTGTCAACCTAAGCCTATTTTTTGTTTGGTAGAAAGATAGGGCTAGGTAATAGCCGATGAGTCCCGAACAAAGAGCATGCAAAAAGGTTGCTCCGATAAACCGGAAAATGCTGACGAAAGCCGCTTCAAAAAATTGGAAATTAGCATTCATCGGCAGGAGAATCAGCAGATTTTCGAATGCCGCGAATCCCAGAGCGGCAATAATCATGTAAAGCATCACATCAACCGGCTCGTCGAATTCGCGATGCTGCAATACCGTTTTTTTAACTACGAGATATTTGAGCATTTCTTCTATAAAGCCGATGCCCAAGAAAGCGTAAATAAGGGCAAACAGTAGGGGAGGAAGATGGAGGGCTCCAACTGTTTCGAAAAAACCAAGTTCCAGCAAGGCGGTTGGTATAGTGGCGAGCATCCCCAAAAAGAAGATTCTTAAAATCATTCGTTTTGATTCGGGCAACTTGTCTTTCTTCAAAAAAAACAGAAGCCAGATGATGCTGGGAGCCAATCCGAAAAAGATTAAGACGGGGTAAATTATATTCATTTGGGCCATTCTTCGATGATGAGCGCTTTTTTATTTTCAATTGGCAGTTTTTGGTAGATTTCTTCGGTAATAAAGGGGATAATAGGATGCAGTAGTTTTAAAGAAGTTGATAATACGTACAATAATATTTTTTTTGATTCATCGTCGTTTTGTTTTTTAGCTTCTTCAATATAAACATCGCAGAAGTCGTGCCAGAAAAAATCGTAAAGTGTGTGGGCGGCTTGGCCGAACTCAAAGTTTTCTAAATTTTTATTGACCGACCTTATGGTTTGGTTGAGTTTTTTAACGATTAAAGATTTCCGAAATCCTCTCAAATTTGAGTGGATTTCGGAAATCGGCAAATCAGTCGTTTGCATCAAGACGAATCGAGCGGCATTCCATAATTTATTGCAGAATTTTCGGCCCATGACGATATTGTCTTCAATGAATTTTAAATCTTGGCCTTCGGTGATTTGATAGGCAATCCCGAATCTTGTGGCATCAGCGCCATATCTGTCAACAAGGCCCAAAGGGTCAATGCCCGTGCCCAAGGACTTCGACATTCTTTTGCCCTCTCTAGTGAGAACTGTGGCATTGATATAAACATTCTGGAAGGGAACTTTTTTCATGAATTCTTCCCCCGAAAAAATCATTCTGGTTACCCAAAGATTAATGATGCCTCGGTCAGTGGCTAAAAAGTTTCCGGGATAGAATGTTTTTAAATCTTGCGTTTCTTTGGGCCAACCCAAAGCGGCAAAGGGCCATAAGGCCGAAGAGAACCAAGTGTCTAAAACATCATCGACTCCGTTAATAGGAATTTTATGGCCCCACCAGAGCTGCCTTGAAATGCACCAGTCTTTGACATTCTTTAACCAATCAAGGTAAAGTTTTTCCCAGCGCCTGGGTGTAAATTTTACTTGACCTGTTTTTACTGCCTTAACAGCAGCCTTAGCCAATTCCTCCATTTTTAAAAACCATTGCAACGAAGGTATTAATTCTACGGTGGTGTCGCAACGATAGCATTTAGGAACCTGATGCACATAATCTTCAACTTTTTCTAAAAGTCCGAGTTGCGTTAAATCTTCCACCACTTTTTGCCTGGCCTCAAGGACTTTAAGCCCCTGATAGAGGACGGGAACGTTATCCGTCATTCTGCCTCGTTCATTTATTACTTCGACTGTTTCTAGTTTATGCTCTTGGCCGATTGCCTGGTCGGTTAGATTATGGGCCGGCGTGACTTTGACAGCACCCGTGCCGAACTCTTGATCAACCAGCCTGTCAGCCACGATCGGGATTTCTTTGTTAACCAAAGGTAAGGTAACTTTTTTACCCACTAGGGCCTTATATCTTTTATCATTCGGATTAACCGCAACCGCGGTATCGCCGAGCATTGTTTCGGGCCTGGTTGTTGCCACCGTAATATAGTTTTCTTTATCAATTGGATATTTAATATACCAAAGATTACCACCTTCTTCCTTGTATTCAAGCTCCAGGTCAGAGAGGGAAGTTCCGCATCTCGTGCACCAGTTGACCACTCTCTTGCCTCGGTAAATCCATCCTTTCTTGTAGTAATGCATAAAAGCGGCTTCAACGGCTTTGATATAACCTTCGTCCATGGTGAATCTGGTGCGTGACCAATCGCACGAAGCCCCGAGCCTTTTTAACTGGTTTAAGATGGCGTTGCCGTATTTCTCTTTCCAGGCCCAGATTTCCTCGATGAACTTCTCTTTACCTAAATCAAACCTGCTTTTGCCTTCTTTTTTCAGTTTCTTTTCCACTACGTTCTGGGTGGCAATGCCCGCATGGTCGGTGCCCGGCACCCACAAGGTTTTGAATCCCTGCATTCTTTTCTGCCTGATTAAGATGTCCTGCACTACGGCGTTTAAAGCGTGTCCCATGTGAAGTTCGCCCGTGACATTGGGCGGGGGAAGGCAAATGGTAAAAGTTTTGTTTCGGTTGGGATTACCCGCCTTCGCCAAGGCTACGTCGGGCGAGAAAAAACCGCCTTCCAGCCAGAATTGGTAGATCTTATCTTCGACTAATTTCGGGTCGTAAGATTTGTTCAGTTCCTCCATGTATCTATCATAGCGTTAAATCGGCTTTCGCTTCAATGTTTTTTCGTGGCTTCCCTCCTTTTTGTAAATGGAAATAGGCGGTAATGGCGGTCATGACCGCGTTGTCGGTGCAAAACTTCTTTGCCGGCATCATAACCAAAACATTGAAAGCTTTTTTGAACTGTTTTCTCAGTTCGTCATTGGAAACGACACCGCCGCCCAGGATTACGGTTTTCGCTCCGTAGTCCCTGACGGCTTTTTTGGTCTTGGCGAGCAGCACATCAATAATAGCTTGCTGGACTTCGGCGCACATGGCTTGAATGTATTGTTTAGATTTCTGGGTTTCAGGCGTTTGTTTTCTGAATTCGTATAAAACGGCGGTTTTGAGTCCCGAAAAACTAAAGTCATAGTTTTTTTGATGAATCATGGGCCTCGGCAATTTG
>MHMD01000020.1:0-2190 GCA_001819295.1 Candidatus Nealsonbacteria bacterium RIFCSPHIGHO2_02_FULL_43_13
CCGTTCAAGGCATGCACTGCGCCTCTTGCGCTTTGACTATTGAAAAAGCCATTAAAAATGTGCCGGGCGTAAAAAGCGCTTCGGTTAATTTTGCTTCCGAGAAGGCCGTAATTGAACACGAAGAATCCGTAACGACAAAACAGCTCAAAGACGCGGTCGCAAAAACCGGCTATAAATTAATTGACACTGATGGGGCGCCAACCGAAGGTGTCCATGCCCATCATATGACCAACGCCGAAAAACCCCGCGGAGAAGCCGGCGAAGAACACGACCACCACAGAATGCTCAAAGAAGCGGAAATAGCTCTTTTGAAGAAAAAATTTATGGTTGGAGCGGTCTTTTCCGCTTTTATTGTTTTGTTAAGTTTTCCCGACTATTTTCCATTTTTAAGATTTTTAAATATTTTATCAACCCAGTACCGTTTTATTTTGCTTCTTGTTGCCACCATTCCGGTGGAATTCTGGGTCGGCTGGCAATTCTGGCGCGGCGCCTGGTTCGGTCTCAAAAATTTCACCGCCAGCATGGATACACTGGTTTCGCTTGGCACCGGCGCGGCGTTTATTTACAGCGCCATAGTTACATTTCTAGCAATTAGCGGAGCGCAATTGTCTATTAGCGGCGTTAAATTGGATGTTTATTTTGATGTTGCGGCCGTTGTCACGACCTTGGTTGTTTTAGGCAAATATCTTGAAGCAAGAGCAAAAGGTTCCGCCTCTGAAGCAATTAAAAAATTACTCAAATTGCAAGCCAAAACCGCTCATGTTCTCCACGAAGGCCAACATGAAATGGAGGTGCCGATTGAACAAGTGCAAACGGGCGATATAATTTTGGTAAAACCAGGAGAAAAAGTTCCGGTTGATGGAATTATTATTGAGGGCATGTCGACGCTTGACGAATCTATGGTCAGCGGGGAATCTATGCCCGTTGATAAAAAAGTGGGCGACCAAGTTATCGGAGCAACCATCAATAAAACTGGCTCGTTTAAATTCAGAGCGACAAAAGTCGGTAAAGAAACCTTTCTCGCCCAAATAATTAAAATGGTAGAAGAAGCGCAGGCCTCTAAAGCGCCCATCCAAAAACTCGCTGATGCCGTTACCGGATATTTCGTGCCGATAGTTATGGCTGTCGCCACCGTTTCTTTCTTGGCATGGTTTTTCCTTGGTCCTCAGCCCGCTTTCGTTTTTGCTTTAATTAATGCCGTTGCCGTTCTTGTTGTCGCCTGCCCCTGCGCTTTGGGCCTTGCCACGCCAACGGCAATCATGGTCGGCACGGGCAAAGCGGCAGAACGAGGTATTATTATGCGCGACGCTGAAGCGCTGGAACTTGCCGGAAGAATAACCGCTGTCGTGCTGGACAAAACCGGCACTCTTACCAAGGGCGAGCCGGCAGTAACCGACATTCTCGTTGCCGATACCGGGCTTACCAACGAAGACGAAATCCTGCATATTGCCGCAAGTCTTGAAAAACTATCGGAACATCCCATCGCCAAAGCAATCCTTATAAAAGCGGCCAGTTTGGGCCAGCATTCTTCCCATCCGTTAGATACCGCCGTAAAAAAAGAAGCTGAAAAATTTGGCGTGGAATTATACCGGCTCAAAAATTTTCTCGCTCACCTCGGCAAGGGAATTGAGGGTATTATTCAAATAGACGGCAATGAACAAAAGGTTTTTCTCGGCAACCGTTCTCTGCTTGAAGAAATGGGGACCGTCCTCTCGCAAAAAATAGAAAATCAGGCGATAACTCTTGAATCAGAAGGCAAAACCCTTCTCTTTTTGGCGGACCCTGAAAAAATATTAGGCATTGTCGCCGTTGCCGACACTTTAAAAGAAAGCGCGCCGCAGGCAATCAAATTATTAAAAAAACTTGGACTGGAAATCTGGATGCTCACCGGAGACAATGAACGCACCGCTCAAGCAATCGGAGAAAAAGTCGGCATCAAAAATATCATGGCGAGAGTTCTGCCCGAACAAAAATCTAAAAAAATCAAAGAGCTCCAATCACAAGGCAAAAGAGTGGCAATGGTAGGGGACGGAATAAACGATGCGCCGGCCCTGACCCAGGCCGATATCGGCATTGCCATAGGAACGGGTACGGACATAGCCATAGAATCAGGTGATATCACCTTAATCTCCGGCGACCCCTTTGGAATTTATGAGGCGATAAAAATAAGCCGCAAAACATTATCCAACA
>MHMD01000020.1:2268-5010 GCA_001819295.1 Candidatus Nealsonbacteria bacterium RIFCSPHIGHO2_02_FULL_43_13
TCGGCATACTCTTAAATCCCATTCTTGCCGGCGCCGCCATGGCCTTCAGCTCGGTTTCGGTAGTTCTAAATTCTTTGCGCTTGAAAAAAATTAAACTATAATTAATTTCTAAAAAATAAAGTTGCACTAATTACCGGCGCAACATTCTATGTTGACGGCGGTTATTTTGTTGTGTAAGATTATTTATTCTCTCAAGTTAACGGGATAATTTAAAATATTATGATAAAAGTAGCGAAAAAGGCGCCGGAATTTTACGGCGCGACGGCATACCATAAAAACAATTTTGTAAAAATATCGCTCAAGGATTATCAAGACAAATGGCTGGTTTTATTTTTCTACCCCAGAGATTTCACGTTTGTCTGCCCGACCGAAATTAGAGAATTCGCAAAATTGGAAAAAGAATTTGAAACTTGCAAATGCGCGATATTGGCTTGCTCCACCGACAGCGAGTGGTCTCATAAAAATTGGTTTGAAAAAGATTTAGCGGAGGTTAAATACCCCGTTTTGGCCGATACGACCCACGAAATATCATCGGCCTATAACGTTCTTGGAAGCGACGGAGCCGCGCAGAGAGGAACATTTATCGTTGACCCGGAGGGTATTCTGCGCTGGATGGCTGTCTCGGACAATTCAGTCGGCCGTTCCGTCAAAGAAATCCTGCGGGCGCTTAAAGCGTTGCAAACTGGCGGACTTTGTCCGGTAGAATGGACACCCGGCCAAAAAACTTTAAAACCTTAATTATGAGCCGCGATTTCAGTCCAAAAGAAGAGGATAAAAATTTTCAACCGACATATAAAAAGGAAATATCAATATCCAATCCCGTGGGTAATGGCGGAAAAAGAAAAGTTGAAGTAGAATATAAAGAAATCAGACCAAACGTTTGGGAAAAAATATATGGCAGCGAGAAGGATTTGAGGCCGACCGATAAAAAGACCCAAGGCAAAACTCAACAAAAATAAATATGTTCAGTGAGAATATTAAATCAAAGTTAAACCAATTTGCCGTGCCTTTGGCAATTATTATCGCCGGCATTTTAATATCCGCCGCCGTAATTTATTCCAATGGCGGTTTTAGCTCCCAGAAAGCGGCCCCAGGCGGCGAAGAAAAACAGGTTGCCGTTGACATTAAAAAAATAGACATAAAAAATGAGCCGTATCTTGGCGCAAAAGATGCGCCCGTGGCATTGGCCTATTGGTTTGATTTCCAGTGTCCGTTCTGCCAAAGATTTGATTTAAACACTCTCTCCGCCCTTAACGAACAATATATAAAAACCGGCAAATTAAAAGTTGTTTTCAAGGATTTTCAATTTTTGGGGCCGGATTCAATAAGCGCCGGATTGGCCGCCCACGCAGTCTGGGAGACCTCCCCCGAAAACTATTTCAAATGGCATCAAGTAATGTTTGAAAAACAAGATGCCGAGAACGGGGGATGGGGAACTAAAAAAGACATTATCGCCTTAACCAAAACAATTCCCGGAATAGACGCAGAAAATGTTTCTCGATTGATGGAAGAGAAAAAGACCGAATACCAGCAAGAAATGGAAGCCGATAAAGCCGAGGCCGAAAAATTCGGCATAAACGGTACTCCCGGATTTGTAATCGGAAAACAGCTTATTGTGGGGGCCCAACCAATAGGCACATTCGCGCAAGCGATAGACGGCGAACTTGAAAAATAATGTTCTAAACTTACAGCAAACAACGCGGCCCCGCCAAAGCGGGGTCGTACTTTATGAGCGACATATTCAAAAACTTAAACCCGAAACAAGTTGAAGCCGTTAAAATAATCAACGGGCCGGTGCTTGTTATTTCCGGACCGGGTTCCGGCAAAACAAGATGCCTCACCCACAGAGTTGCTTATTTAATATCTTCCGGAATAGACCCGAATGATATTTTGGCGGTCACCTTCACCAATAAAGCCGCCGACGAAATAAAAGAACGCATTCAACAATTATTAAAAATTGAAAATTATAAACTGAAAATTCAGTCGGCTTCGCCGACAATAGGCACCTTTCACTCCATTTGTTTAAGAATTTTACGGAGAGAAGCGCCTTTGTTGGGATATAAATCAAGTTTTACCGTTTTTGACGAGGACGACCGCCTTTCTTTAATAAAAAAAGTGATGGCAAGGCTTGAGGTAGATGCCAAAAGATACAACCCCCAAATATTCGTCAGAAGAATATCAAAATTAAAAACCGAGCTCATTTACCCGGAAAATTACAAACCAAACGATTTTTTTACCCGCCTTTTGGCCAAAATTTATGCCGCCTATCAGCAGGACTTGAGAACGGCCAATGCTCTTGATTTTGATGACCTTATCGCTTTAACCGTAAGAATATTCAAGAATCATCCCGAGGTTTTAGACCACTATCAAGACCGTTGGAAATACGTCCTGATAGACGAGTACCAGGACACGAGTTTCGACCAATACAGTTTGACCAAACTGCTGTCCCAAAAATATAAGAATATTTTTGCCATCGGCGACGACGCTCAGTCAATTTACGCTTTCCGGGAAGCGGATATTCGCAATATATTAAATTTTCAGAAGGATTATCCCGAAACGAAAGTTATTTTTCTTGAACAAAATTACCGTTCAACAAAAAATATTCTGGCTGCCGCTCAAAATATTATTTCCAACAACCAGAACCAGGTGCCAAAAACGCTTTGGACCGACAACGAGAAGGGAGAGGAAATTTTTATCAAAGAGGCCTTAAATGAGCGCGCCGAGGCCGGTTTTATTACCGAG
>MHMD01000020.1:5027-8996 GCA_001819295.1 Candidatus Nealsonbacteria bacterium RIFCSPHIGHO2_02_FULL_43_13
AAGAGCGATAGAAGAATTTTTTATAATTCACAGTTTGCCTTACCAGATAGTCGGCGGAATAAAATTTTACGAAAGAAAAGAGATAAAAGATATTTTGGCTTACATAAAAGTCCTGGTTAATCCAAGCGATATGGTAAGTTTTGAAAGAATATACAATATTCCCGCCCGCGGTTTAGGCAAGACCGTCTTTGAAAAAATATTAAACTCCGGAGAAAAGGACCTCATTGAAGCCGTCGGTACTCTGGCTGACAAAGACGAAAAATCAAAACAAGGACAATCATTAAGAAAGTTTTATAAGACCCTGCGCGGTTTGAAAAAACAAATCAATGCCGGAATAGCCTCATTAATCCAAAACATCATAAAAACCACCGGATACGAAGAGTATCTGAAAGGATTGAGCGCCTCCAAAAACGATGCTTACGCCAATTTTGAAGAAAGAATGGAAAACTTAAAAGAACTGCTGACGGTGGCTAAAAAATATGACAATATTGAAGGAGGCGGGGGAGTGGAAAATTTCTTGGCCGAGATAGCGTTGATGCAAAACACCGACACCCTCAAAACGGGCGTAAAAAGTCAAAATGGTGCAAATAAAAAAGTGACTTTGATGACCATTCATTCCTCCAAGGGTCTCGAATTTCCCGTTGTTTTTATCGCCGGAATGGAGGAGGGGTTATTCCCGCACAGCCGTTCTGTCCTTGACCCTCAAGAACTTGAGGAGGAAAGACGTCTTTGCTATGTGGCCGTAACCAGGGCCAAAGAGAAACTGATTTTAAGCTACGCCCAACGAAGAAATATTTTCGGCTCAACTCAAATGAACCTGCCCTCCCGATTTATAGGAGAAATCCCCCAAAACACTATAAAATACGCCGCCACCGGCATTGATGATGACTATGAAGAAAAAATTTACTACTAATTTACAAATCAATACAAATAAAATGTTGAAAATTGTAAAATGTAAATTGAGCGTTGCTCCTAAAAAATCCCTTGGTCAAAATTTTCTCGTCAATCGCGGTGTTTTGGATAAAATTGTTGCCGCCGCGGAAATCCAAAAAGATGATATAATTTTAGAAGTGGGGCCTGGCACCGGCAATCTAACCGAAAAACTTGCTTCCGTTGCAAAAAAAGTTATTGCTGTTGAAAAAGACAGGCGGCTGATTGGTCAATTAAAAATTAAATTTGAGAAAAACGGGAATATTGAAATAATTGAAAAAGATATTCTGAAATTTAATCCCGAGCAATACTCCTTGAAAAACGGGGGATATAAAATCGTCGCCAACATCCCGTATTATATTACCTCGCATTTTTTAAAAACGGTTTTCACAAAGTGGCTGCAGCCGAAACTTATAGTTTTAATGATTCAAAAAGAGGTGGCGCAGAGAATTATGGCCAAACCGCCGGATATGAATTTACTCGCCTTGTCCGTTCAGTTTTTTGCAAATCCGCAGATTATCAGTTCGGTCAGCCGCGGCAGTTTTCAGCCGATGCCAAAAGTTGATTCGGCGATAATCAAACTGACGCCAAAGAACAACAATAGATTATTGACGATAGACAATGGTCATTTTTTCAAAGTAATTCGGGCGGGGTTTTCTGAAAAAAGAAAACAATTACTCAATAACCTTGCCAAAAATTTTGACACCACCAAAGAAAAAATTAAAAATATTTTCTCCTCCGCCGGCATAAAAGAAAAAGCCCGGGCGGAAAATTTATCTCTTCAAGAATGGGAAAAATTAGCGGAATTGTTAACAAATTAGCTCGCCTTGTTTGGAAGTTGAACTTCCAAACAAAAAAGCCGCAGTGGTTTTGGCTTGGTTTTGCAATGGGCGTTATTTATTTCGGATATGGCTTGTTCTGGATGTGGAGCGCCTATCCTCTTAATTTTCTCGCCCCGATGTTTTGGCTTTGGAAAATTTTATTAATCTTTTTTCCGTTTGCCTTAACAACACTTGGTTTTGCCTGTTTTTGGGGCGGTTTTCTATGGTTAATTCAAAAAATAAAAAATAACCGGCACGCTTATTTTATTCCTTTTTTAGCCGGCGGACTTTTTGCGGTAATTGAATATCTTAGATCTTATTTTTTGGGGATTCTATGGTGGGGCAGCGGCAGTTTGTTCGGTCCGCATTGGACATTTGGTAATCCGGCTTATTTATTTAGCGGCCTAAGGCCAATTTACAAAACATTGTCTGTTTGGGGAATCTACGGATTAGATTTTTGGGTTGTTCTTACCGCTACGACGCTGCTTCTTTTTTTATTACTGAGAAGGAAAATATTTTTAGCAGAGCTGGCTATTGCGCTGGCGATTATCCCGGCGCTTAATCTTATTCAAAAAGAAGAACTAAACAAATCAACGCCAAGGATACCCGTCTCAATAATCCAAACCAAGTATCTTACGAAATTATTTCCCGAAACCGAAGAAACATTAGACCATTTTAGACAAGAATTGATAATGCTTAAAGAAGCGGCTAAAAATATGGCTGAAAAGGACGGAATAATTATTTTTGCCGAAGGGGCGGATTTTTCAAAATCATTATCTTTTTTTCTGGATCCGGTTTCAGTTAAAAACTTTTTCACCGGTCTTTCAAAAAAGGAACTTCTTATCATAGACAGCGATAAATTGCAGGAATCGGACAACTCAAAACTCAAAACCATTTTTATTAACTCTAAAAAGGGAGTAATCGGTTCTTATGACAAAACACTTTTGATGCCCGGCACTGAATTTTTGCCTTATTTAATTAAATGGCCTCTTTTTGCACTAAAACAAAAACTGGCAATCTATCGGGAATTCGCAAAAGGAGATGGCTCAAATATTTTAAGATACGGCAATCTCTGGGCAAAAATCCTAATTTGTTCCGATACGCTTTCTCCAAATTTAGCCAGAAAGGGTAATTTTGATTTCATTATTGTCCAGAATGGATTTGGAGTTTTGGGCGGAAGCCGGCAATTAGCTAATCAAATGATGGCCATGGCCAAGGCAAGAGCCGTAGAAAATTCCAAAGATTTAATTTTTGCCTCAAATTTTGGACGCTCTTATTTAATAAATTCGTCAGGAAAAGTTATAAAAATGGCTGATGATACCGGCTATGAGATGTTAACAGGGGAGATTGTGCCGCTTACCGGCCAGACATGGTATAATAAATTTGGAGACTGGCCTGTTTTAGTTTTATCTTTTCTGTTGATATTGTCGGCAATTTTAAAGAACTTTTGGAGCCGGTCTCAAAAAACGAATGCCGATTAAATTTAAAGTTTTCGCGACTCTTTTGGCGCTTGGCGCGTTATTTTCGGTTTATTCGCTGACCAATTCTTTAAAATCAAACATTAACGCAACCATACCCAGGGCGCTTTCCGTTAATTTGCCTTCCGCTCTTGAAGAAGACGCCGACCATGACGGTTTATCAAACACCGCTGAATCATACTGGGCAACCGAATGGCAAAATTCGGATACCGACGGCGACGGCTTTTTAGACGGAGAAGAAGTTTTGTCCGGCCACGACCCGAGAGTTCCCGGACCGGACGATTTGCTTGCCAAAACCAACGGATTTATAAAATCCGGCAGCGATGAAAATCTCACAGAAAAGTTGAGTTCTTTAATCACGGCCGGGCTTTACGCCGGAGACCTTCAAAAAACCGCGCCGACTAAAACTTATGAATCGGCAATTAACAATCTGGGCTTATCCGTCATTGACAACGGTTATGCCGCCTTAAATCCTTCGCTGGAAAATACAGCAACCGTTTCCGACTCCAAAGAAAATCAGGAAAAATATCTTTCCGAAGTTATTGATATTTTGGAAAATAAACTGATGAACAGCTTTTTGTTCGCGCCCTATAAATTAAGCGTTTTTTCTCAAAAATTAATTTCTTCCGACCCACAAAAGGTAAAAGCAATAAGTGTTGAGCTTTTGTCGGAAGCGATGAATTTCCAAAATAATGCCGAGATAATGAAAAAAATTTCCGTTCCCGCTTCCTGGAAAGAAA
>MHMD01000021.1 GCA_001819295.1 Candidatus Nealsonbacteria bacterium RIFCSPHIGHO2_02_FULL_43_13
ATGATAATAATTATCGTTAATAAATTGGATCTCTCTCATACTTGTTCGAGGCCCGGCCTCCAACATTTTAAATAATACTGGGATAGTGGTTCAGACGGTCAACGGAATTATCGAACTTTAAAATAATACAAACGGCATCAACTCGATATGGTCCCGACCAGCGCGCTTGGTTAACGTATCCTTGGGCGTTCAGCCAAAGTTTGCGCAATTTTCTTTTGTCGAGCGAATCTTCGGGCGTGCCGAACAAATCCCCTCTTTTCGTCCGCACCTCAACAATAACCAGCTCTTTATCTTTTTCGGCCACCAAATCGATTTCGGCGTATTTTGTTTTAAAGTTCTGCGCTAAAATTTTATAACCCTGCTTTTCCAGATAATCCTTGGCGATTTCCTCTCCGATTTTTCCGGTTTGCAAATTAAATTCCTTCATATTTATAATAACGTGGTATAATTTCCATTGGGTGGGCCCGAGGTAGTCTGAGAGCTGGAGTTACCGTCCAGAATCTCCGGGGTGCAATTCCCCGCGGGTCCACCCCTTGACAAAGACTCTTGATTTGTTATACTGACAATAGACGGTAACTCCAGAACAATCAGATTATCTCGAGATTCCCAGGACTCCGCGAAAGCGGGGTTTTTGGTTTTTTATACCCCCTCATATGCTTTTGCCCTGTATTGCAACGCCTCGGCTATGTGTTGAACTTCTATCTCTGGCGCCTTTTCTAAATCAGCGATGGTGCGGGCGACTTTGATCATTTTTAAATAAGACCGCGCTGAAAGCTGAAATTTTATAGCCGCTTGTTGTAAAATTTGTTCCACCTCTTTTTTCATGGGGCAGTATTTTTTAATGTGGCTATTTTTCATTTCGGCGTTAACCTGGATGGAATCTTCGGCAAATCTGGTTTGCTGGACTTTGCGGGCAAACATTACTCTTTCCTTAATTACTTTTGACGGCTCCAAAAATTCCGACGCTTTTTGATTTTCTGATAACTCCCTCACATCCACCGGCGGCACATCGATATGCAAATCAATTCTGTCGAGCAACGGCCCGGAAATCCTTTTTTGATATTTTTTAATCTGCTGGACAGAGCAAATGCAGGCTTTTTTCGGATGATTCAAATAGCCGCACGGGCACGGATTGGCCGACGCCACCAGCATAAATCGCGCCGGATATAAAACCCTTTCCTGGCTTCGGGAAATCATCACTACTCCATCTTCAAGTGGCTGACGCAAGGCCTCTAAAACAGACCGGGGAAATTCATTGAATTCGTCAAGAAATAAAACTCCTCTATGGGCTAAACTTATTTCTCCCGGATGCGGCCGCGTCCCCCCGCCGATTAAGCCGACTGGCGAAGCAGTGTGGTGAGGCGATCTAAATTGCCGCGTCACCAGTAAAGCTCCGCCGGGAGGAATTACGCCTGCTGCTGAATGAATTTTCGTCGCTTCCAATGATTCGATCTCGTTCAGTGGCGGTAAAATTCCTGGCAATGCTCGAGCCAGCATGGTTTTTCCCGCACCGGGGTTACCAACCAATAAAATATTGTGTCCGCCAGCCGCGGCAATTTCCATAGCGCGTTTGGCTTGCTCTTGTCCCAAAACGTCTTTCATGTCAAACTCCGTCAAATCGTCAGGTAATACTTCTTTTACGGGCTCGTAAATTAAGGGTAAAATACATTCTCTCTCTGCGAAATGCGCCAACAACTGTTGTAGGTTTTGTACAGGATAAACATTAACGCCTTTGACGATCGCGGCCTCATTAGCCGAATCTTTAGGCACAAAAACGCTTTTATATCCTTTTTCTTTAGCAAAAAGCGCCAAAAGTAAAGCGCCTTTAGTGTGCCGCAAATCGCCCGAAAGCGACAACTCGCCGAAAAATAAAGATCTTTCGGGAATCGGACAATTTGTTAAAGCCGCTAATATCCCGACGGCAATCGGCAAATCATAAGCCGAACCCTCCTTGGGCACATCGGCCGGCGCTAGATTGACCGTGATTTTCTTTTGCGGAAATTCTATTCTTGAACTCAAGATGGCCGTTTTTACTCTCTCTCTGCTTTCTTGCACCTCTTTGTCTGGAAGCCCTACGATATCAAAACCAGGCAAACCCCTATTAGCCACATTGACCTCAACATCAACCCCGATGGTTTCTAAACCCCTGTTGGCAGCTGATTGAACTTTAATTAACATAATACTTGTTGCCTTCTTGTTTAATCTGGCCCCTTAATTGCATCATCGAAAGAATCGTCCCCATTTTAGCTACCGGCATACCGAGATTGCGAGACATTATATCAATACTCAAAGCTTCTCTTCGCAATTGATCTATAATTTTTATTTCTACGATGTCGCGAGGTCGGACCTCCCCCTTAATTTTGGGGGAGGTCCGACCTCCAAAAATCGACAAAATATCATCGGCTGAATTTATTGCTTCCGCTCCCTCTTTGATCAACTGCATAATTCCCTTGCTGTTTTCGCTGGTAATGGGGCCGGGCACAACAAAAACCTTTCTTTTGAATTTCTTGGCTAAATTAGCTGTAATTAGAGAACCGCTTTTCTCTCCGGCTTCAATGATCAACGCCGCTCGGGAAAGCCCGGCTACAATTCTGTTTCTTCTTGGATAGATCCAAAGAGCTGGCTGTGTACTTCCCTCGTATTCTGAAACTACTAATCCCTTATTTTTTAAAATTTCCATATATAAATCCTGCTGGTGTTCGGGGTGAATCAAATCAATGCCGCAAGGCATCACGGCAATCGTTCGGCCCCCGACACTCAAAGCTGTTTTGTGAGCTTCGGCGTCCACGCCATACATAAATCCGGAAACAATCGTCACACCCGCCGCTGCAACCTCGCTGACAATTCTTTCCACCACCTGCTTGCCGTAAATCGTCATATGACGCGAACCCACCACCGCCAAACAATTTTGGAAAATCGCCTCGTCCCAAACGCCTTTATAATATAACTGCTTCGGCGCGTCTTTGCCGATTTCTTTCAGCAATTTTGGATACTCATTTTCCTGGATAGTGTGAAACCCCATACATTTTTTGCTCCTGCTTTTTTTAAAACTTTTATACACTCGCCCATCGTCGCTCCGGTTGTATATACGTCATCGACAACCAACACGTTGCGGATATTTGGGATATCCGACATCCCAAGGATGTCGGATATCCTATCATCCGGCGTTACTCGAAACGCTCCTCTCACGTTTTCGGCTCGTTCCTGCGGACTTAAGCCGACTTGCGAACGATTATCTTTTATCTTTTCTAAAAGTTTCGCCACAGGCCGACCAGTTTTCTCACCGACCGCCCTAGCGATCAATTCCGCCTGATTAAATCCCCGACGTCTTTCTTTTCTCCCCCACATCGGCACGAAAGTAATCATTGTGTCTTGCGGTAATCCCAGGGTTATTTTTTCAAAAGCCTTAGCTACTAAGTCGTTAATAATATCATAACAGCCGTCGTATTTAATTTTTAAAATCAGCTTTTCCATCAGCCCCTCATACTCCCAGACGCTGACGATATCTGGCAGTCCGACTTCCCCCAAAATTTTGGGGGAAATCGGACTGCCTAACATCGGGTCGGCTTCGGAAAGGAAAATTTCGCAGTCCTTACATATATATGTACCTTCCCGGCCGCACCCAAGGCACGTCTTCGGAAATAAAATATCCAATAATCCATTCCAAATAATTCTCAAACCCCTTGACATGCTCACCTGGTTTGTTATCATTATATTAGTAACGCTACCCCGAGGTAAAACTCGGGGCTTTTTTATTGCCCGGATATCTCTTCTTTAATCCTATTAAGATAGATGTGCCAACACTGCCTTAATTCCCAAGCCATGTTTTCTTCATACCCGACAAATATAATATTCTTACCCTTATCGTTCAATACATAATTTTTCAATTCATAAAAATCGCTGTCTCCGCTTAACACCATTACCACGTCGAGATCATTAATCGTTCTAGCTACATCTAAAACAATCTCGACGTCGACATCGCCCTTTTTAACCATCTTCCCCGCCACGGGAGTGTACTTTAATTTCTTCTCTTTTATTGTCACGCATTTTCTTATCTTTTCCAAAAACTTTTGGGTGCCGAAATAAACGGCGTCGCTTTTATCGGGAATGGCAATATAGTAATTAATAAATTGTAAATTACAGTATCCTTCTAAAAATCTATTAAATTTCTCGAAATCAACTCTCCAACCATACTTTTGATAAGAATGATAAAGATTAGAATCGTCGCAGAAAACCCCGACTTTCTTGGATTTTAAATTTTGTAATAATTTTTCTATTTTTATATCCATTCTTTTGTTTTTACTAATTCTTTTAGCATCTTTGAGGGAGGCCCGTTTGAGGGAGGCCCGGCCTCGAACATCTCGACCTCGAACAATTCATTTAAATTTATGGCGTAGTCGAGGTGGCTATTTCATCCGTTGACGTGGTTGTAGGTTCAATAATCGGCTGGGCGATAATCTGCCAGTCAAAAATAGACGGAGACGGCTCTTCGTGATTAGCGGCATCTATGGCCTGAACCTGGAACTGATGAAAACCTACCGATAAATCGGTGTGGGTTTTTGGAGATGAACATCCGGCCCACATATTGCTGTCTAGCTGGCAAGTGAAAGTAGAATTATCTTTGGTAGAATGGAAAATGAAAGTAGCTTCGGTAGAAGTAGTTATTACTTCGGGACTGCTGTCAATAACGCTGTCGGGCAAATCGGGAACGGTGGCATCAGTTGACGACGCATCAACGCCCGATGTTGTCGCATTAACATCGGGTGTTAAAACGGCTCCCACGCCCGCACCGAACACCTGCATAAATTCGTTTTCGGACACGCACACTGAGCCGACGCAAAGTTGCTGAGTTTTAATCTTATCCACGACCAATGCTCCTTCTTCATCGAGTTTAAAGAGCGTGGCTAAGCCGTTTTGAGTCATGGTTCTTACTTCAATGTTGCCGTCAGAATTTTCAAAAACCGTCAGGTCGCCGCTAGTTCTGTCTTGAAGATTAATAAAGGCATAAATCATGTCGCTTGAAGTGGAACTCCCGTCAAAAGGCTCCAAAGCATAGCCCAAAATCTTGCCGCTCCCAACCGCTTTCATCGCGACTCCCGGAGTTGAAGAAGCAGATGTTAAAGAGTCGCCGATGGCGATCGGACCGTTTTCTGAAGAAACCTTGACCGGCACTCTTCCGTTTAAAGCCACGGGACGCGCACTCGTAAAGTCGGCCGCCATCAATAAAGCGGGTTGAGTGGAAATGACTCCGATTAAATTATTCTGATATGATTGAGAACACTTCTCAACAGTAAGAGATGTGTTCTCTGATAAACAAACTACGTCGCCTGGGCCAATAGTTTCATCTGTTATATAATAGTTTTCCGCCACGTCGGCTGCCGGCGTATAGGCGCCCCGGTCGTAATAAAAATTGCCAGAGGCATCAATCGAGAAAACCGTATTTTCATCGGAGCTGTAGTCACTGATCACTTGAAATAAAATACCTAATTTATCCATTTCGGCCGTGGTCGTGCTGTTTGATTCCGAATTGATGATAAAAGGCACCGTGGTTGAAGCCGCCCAAGCTTGCATGACCATAAAAGCGGAAGAGCTGGCATTAAGTTCCACAATGACATCGCCCGTGCCGCCGGTCGTTAAGGTTAAGTTTTCAGCGTGGTTAGAATCGCCGCCGACAATCCTTAAGGGTCCTTCGGAAGTGATTTGCGAAAGCCCGGTGCTTAAGAATTGCAAATCATTATTCATGCCCACATCTCCCCCGACATTGACCGACATAGGCTGATTGAATTCCACCACGGCCGAATCAACTTTAATGCCGGGCTTATTGGAAGAACCATCGGCTCTCCCGATTTCCACGCCTCCCCGGCCCATCAACACCAAAGCGCCGTCTTTACCGACAAACATTTCGCCGCTTCTTTCGGTTGAGTTGTAAGCCCGAATCTGATCAATATAAAAATTAATATCTTCGATGCCGCCGAAATCAGCTCTGAACGCAATATAGTTGATTGCATCTTTATCAGCGGCTGTGGAAGTCAAGGTGATTTCCTGATATTGCCACCTGCCTGCCTGCTGAAATGAAATCGTGGAAGTGGTTTCGGTGCCGCCGGTGTCGCGATAGGAGAAAGAAAGAAGCTGCGTGGTGGTGGCTGAAGAGGTGGCAAATCGGTCAGCGTAAATCCAAAAACTGATGCGCTCGTAGCCCGATAAATCCTGGTTGGAACTGAATTGTTTTCTGACTACTTCGTCTTCGGTGCTGCTGGCCGTAAGTTTTAAGGATTGGCCGCCGGTTTTGACAATTGTACTTTCAGTTGCGGTAGCGATATTGGCCGATCTTGTCCAAGAAAGCGATCCTTCCATATTATCCAGCACTTTCTCGTTAAAACTGCCGAAGGCGAAATCGTCCGATTCATTGATAGTGAGTTTAGAGTAAGGCGTTGTCGTCCCGATGCCGACGTTGCCGGCGCCTGTTATTCTCATTCTTTCAGATGGCGTTGTATCTGTAGTAACATCTCGTGTGCCAAAAACCAAGTCGCCATACATAAAACCTGCTGAAGAAATTTCTTGATAACCAATGTATGCCGGGGAATTTGTTTCAGTGGCTTCTTTATAGCCGAATGTAATTAAACGATATGAATTAACAGCGTATTCCTGCCCGCCTAACTGCAGATAACTGCTTGCTGGAACGGTTGTGGGCGCTGATCCAAAATCAGTATAGTTTCTGGCAATATCAACTTTATAATTTTGCGTGTTAGAAATAGATAATCCTGTTCGCGGAGAAGCCGTCCCGATGCCGACGTAACCATTGTTGGTTACGACCAAAGACGGCGTAGTTGTGCCGACGGTTAATAAGGCAGTGCCTAATGTAGTTGTGCCGATGCCAACGCCTCCTGATCCAGTTCCTGAATCTACATATAGCAATGGCACATTAGTATTTGTTGAAGTGCCAATCGCCATATCCCCCCAGACATCAAGCTTATATCTGGGAGAGGTGGTAGCGATGCCCACGTTGCCGGTGCTCAATATTGTTAAATATTTAGAGGTTAAATCTCCATTAGCAATGTCCAATCTATTTGTAGTTCCATCTTCAACTATCGCAAAATCCAATGTGCCAGCAGTAGTAAATTTAATGCCCGAATTAAAAGCGTTGCTGAATCTATCAATAAAAAGATATGAATAACCGTCGGAGTCATCATTTATTGTTATATCGCCACTTACTCCCAATTTAGTGGAGGATATTAAAGAATTCGGACTCGCCGTCCCGATGCCCACGTTGCCGGTATCAGCCATCACATACAAAGAGTTGGTGTCCACGATTAAACCATGGGCAAATGTGGAAGTGGCTGAAGAAATCGTAGTGGTGGCAGCTCCTGTTGAGCTAACAACGATATCTCCGCCATTAACCGTCAACTTGCTTGTAGGAACAGCATTCCCGATGCCGACGTTGCCACCGCTTTGCAGAGACATTATTGCGGTGCCGTTTGCCTCGTTAGCTCCATTGGTCAAGCGAATATCCAATTGTGTTTTTGCATCAACGCCACTATCTACATATCTTCCAATATTAAATTGTGCAAAGTTCGCATACGCATAGCTTGCTACACCCTCACGGCCAAGGATAAGAACTGGCTCCATTGCTGCCGGCGTATCACCATTATTATTATTGACCGTTAATGATTTGATAAATGCCGGACCTGTTACAGTGAAGCTTCCTATATCAGAGGGAGTAGTACCAACCTGTAATTTGGCTGTCGGCCCCGTCGTCCCGATGCCGACGTAACCATTGTTGGCGACGACCAGAGAAGGAGTGGTGGTGCCGACGGTTAATAAGCCTGCCAAGGTGGTGGTGCCGATGCCGATTCTGCCTCCGTTACCAGAGTCGACATACAGAGCGGGAGTGTTGGTGTCTGTGGAAGTGCCAATGGCTAAGTCGCCCCAAACATCTAAC
>MHMD01000022.1 GCA_001819295.1 Candidatus Nealsonbacteria bacterium RIFCSPHIGHO2_02_FULL_43_13
CGATCCTAAAATAGGCATGGAAGGGTTTTTAGTAATCGACAGCACGGTGCTCGGTCCGGGCAAGGGGGGAATTAGGATGACTCCGGATGTAACCTTAGAAGAAGTGGCGCGCCTGGCCCGAACCATGACTTTAAAAAATGCTTTAGCCGATATTCCGTTCGGCGGAGCCAAGGGAGGCATTAAGTGGCCGGGAGGCTCGGATGAACTTAAAAAAGAATTTGTGCAGAGCTATGCGCGCGCCATTAAACATTTGATTCCTCATAAATATATTGCCGGCCCCGACGTCAATACCGGCGAGAAAGAAATGCAGTGGTTCGTGGAAGCGACCGGTGTTTGGGAATCGGCTACGGGCAAGCCTAAAGAACTTTGTTTTGAATATACGGGCGACTGCAAGAACGGCATTTGCCAAAAGTGCGGCATTCCTCATGAAGCCGGCAGCACGGGCTTTGGCGTAGCTCAAGCCACCAAAGTGGCTGCTGAAATTTTCGGGGTGGACATCAAAAAAGCCAGAGTCGCTATCCACGGTTTTGGGAACGTGGGCGCTTTCGCTTATAAATTTTTGACCGAAATGGGGGCTAAGGTTGTGGCTATCGCCGATAAAACTTGCGCTCATTATGCGCCGGACGGATTTGAGGAAAAATTGATTGACGAACTGATTAAAGAAAGAAAGGGACTGAGCCATTATTCTGGGAAGGCCAAAATTATTAAGTTTGACGAGTTTTGGAGCGTTCCGGTTGATATTTTGATTCCCGCTTCGGTTACTGATGTAATTAATGAAAGCAATAAAGATAAGATCAAGGCTAAAATTATTGTCGAGGCGGCCAATATCCCAATGCAAGAACGCATCGAGGAAGAGTTTTTGCGTAAAGGGGTGCTCATTGTTCCAGACCTGGTGGCCAACGCCGGCGGCGTCATCTCTTCGTATTGCGAACATAAAGGATATGGCCACGAGAAAATGCTGGCAATGGTTGAAGAGAAGATCAAAAACACGACCTGGCTCGTTTTGGAAGAAAGTAAGCGTAAAAAAGCAAATCCGCGCCATCTAGCGGTGGAATTAGCTCAAAAGAAACTTGAGTCTTGCAGAAATACTCTTAATGCGCTACAATAAAACGGTACTACTTAAGTACGGGAATAAGTCGAGTTTCTCTGAAGAAGCAATCTAAAAAATAATCATATGCAGGGAACCATTAAGACTCTTACGGAAAGAGGATTTGGATTCATTGCTCGCGAAGGCGAAGTCAAGGATCTATTTTTTCATTCCAAAGAATTAAAAGGAGTTACCTTTGATGAGTTGCAAGTCGGCGATGCCGTCACCTTTGATGTCACGGAAAGCGAAAAGGGCCCGGCCGCGACGAACGTTTCGCGCGCTTAATCAGTAAAAACCGCCCCGTGAGGGGCGGTTTTGTGTTACAATAGAATAATAATATGATAAGTCAAATTGCCTATTTTCTTGTTTTTGGAAAACCAATCATTTTCCACACGGGCGTTTTAACTCTCGTTTTTTTTCTATTGGCCGCTTTAATCGGCTATCTCAATTTTAAAGGGATTCGTACGATTCCATTCAAATGGCACCCCCGGGTAGTTGCTGTCGCTATTCTATTAGGCCTCATTCACGGTTTTCTGGGTTTATCAATTTATTTTAATCTGTGAAAAAAATAAAACTTTTAGGAATTTGCACTTCTATCAGGGGGAGAGAGTCCGGTACTTATTATTTGATGAAGATGGCTTTTGACGCGCTTAAAGAAGAAGGCGTGGAAAAAGAAATAATCGTAGCTTCGGAATTGAATTTAAGGCCGTGCGAGCACCATTATTCCATTAACGCCAAGATGTGCGTTCACCCGTGTCTTATCACACAAATAGACGAAAAAGACGAGATGGCGCGAATTTACGACGGTATTTTGAATTCTGACGTGGTCATTTTTGGGACGCCAATCCATTGGGGGAATCACTCGCAGCTGATGCAACTTATCGTTGAACGTTTAAATTCTTTAGAGAACGCCAATTCCGTTCACGGGCAAATTGTGGTTAAAAACAAAGTAGGCGGTTTGATGATTTTAGGTCATGAAGACGGCTATCAGCACGTGGCAGGGGGTTTAATGAATTTTTTAACTGCCATGGGATTGATTTTTCCTCCGCAGGCTTACGCGGCCTGGGTGGGCGAGAGCAACGAAGATACCAAATCCGACCAAAAAAGAATCGAGAGCGATAAAACCATTCACGAAATCTTTATTGATTTAGTAGAAAACGCGGTTAATTTCGCTCGAGCTATTTTGGCCTGTCCTAGCTGCGGTCATGAGCTTGATTATATTCATCAGTCTAAGAAAAAGAATTATTCTAAATAATCTTATCTTAAGATGAAACCTAAAAACAGCGCGGAAAATTACGGCAAATGTCTCTGTATGCAATGTCCGCTTTATATTGATTGTAATAAAGCCGAAGCGGAAAGAATATTTTGCGCCCGAACTAAATCTGAATGCGCCATGGATAGCGGAAAAATGTGCCGTTGCCCGATAGACTGCCCGGTTTATTCGGAAAACAAACTGGCCGGGGCTTATTTTTGTATCACAGGATTAAAAGAGTAAAATGGGGCAGATAATTTTTTCAATAGTTGCTTTTTTTTCAATCCTTTTGGGCGGGTTTTTCGCTATAAAATTGAAAAACAGGCTCCATTTCATCATGGCTTTTGCGGCCGGTATTTTGTTGGGGGTCGTCAGCTTTGATATTTTCCCTGAAATTATCGAACAGATTAAAATCAATGATTTTGAACCTTTGACGATCATGATTGCCCTGGTCGTTGGTTTTTTACTTTTCCATATTTTGGAAAAAACTATTCTTATCCATCACTCTCACGAAGCTGACTACGCCGAACACCATCACCCGCAGGTGGGCGTTATTTCCGCCTTAGCTTTGATCGGGCACAGTTTAATGGACGGCGTAAGCATCGGGCTCGGTTTTCAGATTAGCGCCTCGGTAGGAGTACTGGTGGCCGTGGCCGTGATTTCTCACGGCTTTACGGACGGCATGAACACGGTTGCCTTGATGTTAAGCCATAAAAATAGCCCTAAAAAATCAAAAGTGTTTTTATTATTGCACTCTTTAGCGCCGATTCTGGGAGCGGTTGCGACTATGTTTTTTACGGTTTCGCCGCAATTTTTGGTTTTATATCTCGGATTCTTTGCTGGTTTTCTGCTTTACATCGGCGGCAGTGATATTCTGCCCGAAGCCCACAGTCAACATAGCTCCTACAAACTCATCGGACTGACCGTCTTGGGAGCAGTTTTTATTTTCGCCATTACGCGTTTTGTTTGATAAAAAAGCTAAAGGTTGGTATGATTGGGATACTGTTTAATAAACATGAATACCAGAAAAATTACTTTAATTTTAGTCGTTTTGTCAGTATTAAGCTTGATAGTTAGCGCTGATTTAATTCTGACGCCAAGGAATAACGGTTCTCCTTTGGTTCAATCGGTTTCTGCCCAAGAGATTTACCCGATGTTTCTTTGCCCCTGCTGCGGGAAACCCCTTGATCCTCAGAATATTTGTTGCGGTATGGCCAAAGAAATGATTGACTATATTGATTCTTTGGTGGCTCAGAATCTCTCCGAAAAAGAGATTATTTCAACTTATATTAAAAAATACGGTTTGAATTCTTTTGTCGATAAAAACGAACAAGAAGAATTTAAAGAAGAATTAGTTAAAACTGCTCCAATTGATCGGCCGATAATTTCTTTGGCTCCTGGAACGCTTGATCTCGGCAATATCAGTCAAAAAGGAGGAATTGTCACGACCCTTTTTGAACTCAAAAATGAGGGCAAAAAAGATTTGACAATCGATCGCTTGGATAGCTCTTGCGGTTGCACCTCGGCGGCGGTCGTTTTTGAAGGCCAGGAGGGGCCAAGATTCGCTATGGCGGGGCATGGCATCGAAAGTCCTCAAGATTGGAAGTTGACTATTCCCGCTGGGAAAAGCGCTCAGTTGAAGGTTTATTATGACCCCAGCGTCCATCAAGATCTTCGAGGAGCAGTCACCAGGGAAATTTATATTTATTCCAACGATCCGATTAATTTTGAGCAAAAAGTAACGATAGAATTAAATCAAGTTGATTGAAAAATGAAAAGCATTACTATAAAGCCGATTGGTTTTGTAAAAAACGATATTAAAGAGCCAAGATTTGGCAATTTTACCGATGAAGTTTCTGAAATAATTATCAATAATAAATTTACTAAGGCTTTAACTGGTATTGAGAAATATTCCCATGTAATTGTTGTATACTGGATGGATAAGGTCGAAGATTATGTTATTCAGCATCGGCCCCAGGGGAATCCTGAAGTGCCAATTGTCGGTATTTTTGCCTGCCGCTGTCCTCAAAGACCCAATCCAATTGGCATTACAACCGTAAAGCTGATAGGGCGCCGAGAGAACAAATTAAAAGTCAAAGGTCTGGATATTTTAAACGGAACGCCTATTCTCGATATTAAACCTTATTGGCCGCAATATGACAAAGTAGTCGGCGGAAAAATACCAAATTGGGTTAATAAATTAGAATTTTAAATTAATTAAAACATGTGAGAAAAATAATTTTTATTTCAATTTTTATTACTGCCGTTGTTTTTCCCGCTTTTATTTTGGCTAACGGAAATCATAGTCTATCTTTAGAAGATGTTTTAGCCGAGATTGTGGGAGTTCAAGGCGTAACTGAAGCAACTTCAATAAATTGTCAGGAGGTTACCGATGAACAATTTGAAGAATTGGGAGAAGCGGTGATGAGCACAATACATCCTGACGAGCAGCAGCACGAGTTGATGGATCAGATGATGGGCGGCGAAGGGTCGGAAAATTTGAGAACTATGCATCTTGCTATGGGAGAGAATTATCTTGGTTGCGGTGCCGGAGGGATGAATATGATGTCGATGATGGGTAACTGGTCGGGTTACTCAAGCAATAATTTGTTTAATAATATGATGTATAATATGATGGGTAATGTCGGCGTCTGGGGCTGGTCCGGCTGGATTTTTATGATTCTGTTTTGGGTTCTGATCATTGTTGGGATTATCGCTCTAATTAAATGGCTGATTGGTCAAAACATAGAAGGAGGGGGCAAAGAAAAATCTGTCCTTAGCATCTTAAAAGAGCGCTACGCTAAAGGCGAGATTAATAAAGAAGAATTTGAAGAGAAGAAAAAAGATTTAAGTTAAAGATGAAAACAAAAATAGTCTTTGTTTTGGTCTTGGTTGTTCTGGGGTTAGCCGGCTACGGCTATTTTAAATCAATTCCGGGTATTGAGCCCGGAACGGGGAATTTGCCCCAGATTGAAATTACCCCGAAATCTTTTGATTTCGGAGAGGTGCAGTATGGCGATATAGCCGAATATAGTTTTAAAATAAAAAATACGGGTTCGGAAATATTGGAAATAAAAAGATTGGCCACCTCTTGCGGCTGCACTTCGGCTAAAATCGCCAAAGTCGAGCTTAACCCCGGCGAAGAAGCGGACCTTCGCGTTACTTATGATAGCGGAGCCATGTCCGGTCCTCACGGCAAGGGCGAGCAGGAACGAATAATTTATGTTAAAAGTTCGGACCCCGTTAATCCTCAAGTTGAAGTAATGGTTTACGCCAATGTTAGATAATTTTTTAGCCGGTATTAATATCGCTCATCCTTCGGTCATGATTCCTTTGGTGGCCAGCACCGGTTTTTTGGATGGTATTCATCCGTGCGCTATAGCCATTTTGATATTTTTTATCGCTTTTCTGCTGACCATGCAGAAAACCTTTAGAAATATTTTTGCCCTGGGGCTGGTCTATATTTTCGTTATTTTCCTGACTTATTTGGCGGTCGGCGTGGGCTTGCTTTCGGGTATTGTGATTTTTGGCCAGCATCACTTTTTCGCCATACTTGGCTCCTGGTTGTTAATTGCTATGGGGGCTATCCAGTTTAAAGATTATTTTTTCCCTCGATTGCCGGTTCATCTGAGCATGCCCAAAATTTCCAGCGAAAGGATTAAGTCGCGGTTGGAAAAAGCCACCTTGCCGAGCATCGCAGCCGCTGCTTTTTTGGTTGGCCTCTGCTCGATACCTTGTTCGGGAGGGATTTATGCAGCCATTACCGCGCTTTTAGCTTCAAAGGCGACTTACTTGAGCGGCTTTTTATACCTGATGCTTTACAATTTAATGTTTGTCATGCCCCTATTGATCTTGCTGCTCTTTGCCGCCAACCCTTTAACTCTAGCTAATATCGCTAAATTTCGGCAGAAAAACGAAAGAACAGAAAAGCTGGCGATGGGGCTTTTGATGATGCTTATCGGCGGAGGCATTTTAATGTTCTTTATCTAAAAATATGGAAGAAAGTAAACAAAAAAAACCTGCCTCGCCGGCAGGCGGGGAAGAAAGTTGTCCGCTCTGCAAGGTTTCGGAGGATACTTTGGAGAAGTTGGAAAATAACCGGCCGAAAAATAAAAAAATAAAAAAACCATTTTGGAAATTATGGTAAAATTAACTATTTTTATTATTGTAGGAACCATTTTAGCAGCAACATTGTTGGTTTTTGGATTCAACGGGACGGGCGGGACGGGCCAGGGGAGAATAGAGGTAAGCCCCGAAGAATATGATGCCGGCGCCGTTTCAATGGCCGGCGCATTAGTTAAAAAAACATTTGAAATTAAAAATATCGGCCAAGGAGATTTGAAAATAACCGATATTTCAACTTCTTGCATGTGCACCACCGCCCGTTTAATGGTGGGGGATAAAATTAGTCCCGAATTTGGCATGACCGGCATGGATAATGCCTCAACTCTTTGGTCTCAAAAGATTGCTCCCGGCCAAAAGGGTTCCTTGGAAGTGATTTTTAATCAGGCCCTTCATGGAGAGGCGGGCCTGGGAGATATTGTCAGAGCTGTTTATGTTTCCAGCAATGACCCTCAAAACCGAAAAACGGAAGTGAGGCTGATTGCTAACGTTATCAGATAAAATTGATTTTAAATTTAAAAAATAACAAGTATTACTCGCTATGAAAAACATCATTTCTTCAATTAAGAGCTGGTTGCCGATAATCATTTGTCTTTCTTCTTTGTTTTTAGTCGCCTACTTAATAACTGTCGCCAGGGAGATTTTAACCGAAAAATCAACAACCGCGGCTTCCCCGATAAAGTCTGCCTCAATAAACTCTACTGATATTTTCCAAAAAATAAATCCGCCGGACGGCTATACCGTTAATGCGACCTACGGAGATATCGGGCCTAAGCTTTTAGCGGCGGGCGCCATTGATTTCGAGAAGATGGAAACCCTTTACGAGAATGCCGGACAGCCTTTAACTCCAGAACAAATAAAAATTTTGACCAAGGGTTCAAACGAAAAAATCAGAATTAGTTCGGAAAATTCATATTTTCTCTTAAATTTTCTTTGGGCGGCCGGCTTGGCCAATAAAAACCCGATTTTAGACGAAGGTCCAATGATGAAATACGGCGAAGGTAAAATCGGCAACTTTGCTTCAACGGGCGGCTGGACGCTGGGAACCAAAGAGGCAACTGAACTTTATTCTAACTTTGAAATAACCAAGCTGACGCCGGATCAGCAAAAAATCTTGGAAGATTTTGCCTATAATTCCTACCGGCCGTGCTGTTCCAATCCTACAGGGTTCCCTGATTGTAACCATGGCATGGCGGCTTTGGCCCTGGGAGAGATCATGGCGGCTCAAGGCGCTTCGGCTGAGGAAATTTTTGAAGCTTTTAAATATCTTAACGCTTTCTGGTTCCCCCAGACCTATTTTGATGTGGCTAAGTATTTCCAGGCTAAAGAGGGGAAAGACTGGAGCCAGGTTGACGCGAGAACGGTGGCGGGCAAAGATTATTCTACGCCTCAGGGCTGGGATCAGGTCATCAGTTGGCTGAAAATCAACGACCTCGTCGAAGAAGTTCCGTCAGGCGGCGGGAGCTGCGGAGTTTAAATTATATGAATAAAACAATTGTAATTTTTATTATTATTGTAATCGGCATTGCGGTTTGGTTTTTTGTTTCCCAGACTTCAGTGTCAGCTCCGGAAATTATTTCCAGAAGCGGTCTTCATTGGCACGCCGATTTAACTATTAATATTTTTGGCGAATCTCAAGATATCCCGGCTGGTATCGGCCTCGAAAAACTTCCTCACAAACCAATACATACCCATGATCGCGACAGCATTATCCATATGGAATTTTCCGGTTTGGTCAAAGAAGACGACTTGCGTTTAGGCCGATTTTTTGAAATTTGGGTGGAAACATTCAGCAAGGACTGCATTTTTGATAAATGTACGGGACCCGAAGGGACTTTAAAGATGCTGATTAATGGCAAAGAAAATTTTGAGTTTGATAATTATGTGATGCGAGACAGCGACAAAATCGAAATAATTTTCGAGAAAAAGGAAAGCGCCACGGTGGCTGTTAAAGAAATTACGGTCGTTGGAACCGAATTTTCTTTTAATCCGTCGTCTATTTCCATTCAAGCCGGCGAGAAAGTCAGGATTATTTTTAAAAATTTAGGCGGAGCTAACCATAACTTGATTATTGAAGGATCGGGAGTGAGCACTAAGACTATTGACTCAGGCAAGACAGATACGATTGAATTTACCTTTCCTGCCGCCGGGACTTATAATTTTTTCTGTTCGATCCCGGGCCATAAAGCAGCCGGTATGACGGGCAGTTTAATTGTTGAATAAGGCATGGAACCGACTTTAATTTTGGGGCAAGATCTTTTATTTTGGATTGCTGTTTTATTAACGGCGGTCTTTTTTGTCGATTTATCCACTTGTTGGTGGTACAATAGCTTAAATTGGGGACCTCTTCGCAGATTTCGGCAAAGATTGGTAAAATACCACAGATATACAAGAATTTTACTTATTTTTCTCATAGTGACACACATTGTTTTCCACATTTTATTCCAGGTTTACGGCCTTGTATTCTAAAACAAACTTATCAGTATATTATAATAAAAATACGTACGTATCCTTATTATGACAGGCGGAATTTTCTTTTAAGCTCGCGGCTATCGCCAATGTCTTTAGCAACTATCAGACGCATTTCATTTTCTTTTAGTCCAAAGAAATCATTAATGATTTCTATTTCTGCTTTGCAGTCAAAAGCATGCACCCAGACGCTTTTTTGAAGGCACTGAAAGCCGATCTCTTTAAGCAATTTTCTGATTGCATTTCTTTGAGTGGTTTTTAAGTTTGATATGTCAAAAGTTAACACTCTCCAGAGACTATCCCATTTCTTGGGGCGCTGGATTTTCATTTTATTTATTTGCATATAGCCAGCTATTTTTTCGCCTTTCGGCGTGAGGGCAAGTTTTATATCGTGAGCATCTTTTTCTAATATAATAAAGCCGCGTTTTCTAAGTTCGCAAAATTTTGATGATACCCTTCTTTTGGGATATTTATTTCTATTCTTAAGGTTTTTCCAAATTGCTATGCCGAAATACGGAGAAGTAGCAGCAATAGCGATACCCCCGGATATTAAAAGCAAGGTTAGAATATCTTTAGTAATTTCCGATCGAGGTTTGCGAAAATAATATTTGTATTTTTCCACGCTATATTATATTAAGAATACGTATGTACTCTTATTATAATAGAAAAATAATTAGAAGCATAGCGGTCTGTGGTATTGACAAGCCCGCTTGGCGGGCTTATTATTTTAGTATACCCACCCACGGGGGGTATCAATATGGAAAAACATTTCAAAAAGGAAATTTTAAACAGAATGAGTTATATTTCCGGCCATTTTGGGGGAATAAAGAAAATGCTGGAAAACGATAAATATTGCCTCGACATCATCAAGCAGAATGAGGCCGTAACGGCCGCGATCAAAAAGCTGAATTGCCTGATTTTGGAGAATCACCTCAACACCTGCGTCACCGAAGCGATTAAGGGGAAAGATCAAAAAGAAAGAAAAAAGAAAATTAAAGAGCTGCTTAAAGTTTTTGAAAATTTATGATTATTAAAAAAATGTTTTTAATTTTTCTGCCGATTATCTTAATTGCCGGAGGAATAATTCTGGCCCTGGTGAATTATTTCCCCAAAGAAGTTCCAAGAGAGAAGTTTTTTTTCGAACAAGCGATCGGAAAACAGGCGCCGGACTTCAGTCTTGAGAGCATTGACGGCAAAACTGTTGAACTAAGCGATTACCGGGGGAGGAATGTTGTTCTTTTCTTCAATGAAGGCAGTATGTGTTATCCTGCTTGTTGGGATCAGATGACAGCCTTTGGAAATGACGAAAGGTTTAATACCGACAATGTCGCGGTATTTTCTATAGTTGTAGATCAGAGAAGCGAATGGGAAAAGATTATCAACGAAGTGCCGCAATTTTCCAAAGCAAGAATTTTATTCGATTCGGATAGAAAGGTTTCCACCGCCTATAATGTTATGGCCTTGCCGTCTTCAATGCATCCGCCGTCTCCGATGCACCCGGACGGTTATCCCGGCCACACGTACTTTATCATTGATCAAGAAGGAATCGTACGCTATGTTTTTGACGACCCCAATATGGCCCTAAGAAATGATCTGCTGATTTCTGAGTTGTCAAAACTCGGCAGAAACTAATATGGAAGTATTTATCGGCGCCTCGTTGATAGTCGCTTTTATTGCAGGAATAGCCGCTCTTTTTGCGCCTTGTTGTATCACTGTTTTGCTGCCAGCCTACCTTGGTTCGATCTTCAGGCAGAAACGCACTGTTTTTTTGATGACATTCGTATTCTTCCTCGGATTGCTTTCGGTATTCCTGCCCTTAGGACTGGGCGCGGCGGGCTTAGGACAATTATTCAGGGAATACCACGACCTCATCTTTATCAGCGGGGGCTTATTTCTTTTATTCCTTGGAGCGACCATATTGCTGGGCAGACATTTTTCGTTTCCTTTTTCCATTAATCGCGGCATAAGGGTTGGCGGCGCAGGTTCGGTTTTCGTTTTAGGTATTTTTTCCGGTTTTGCCACTCTCTGCTGCGCTCCGGTGCTAGCCGGCGTGATTGCTTTATCCGTATTGCCCGGTTCTTTATTCTGGGGCGGGCTGTATTCTTTAGCCTACGTTCTGGGCATGGCCATTCCTTTGTTTGTCATCGCCTTCTTTATTGATAAAACGAACATTGCCGAAAAATTGGGGATATTTAAAAAACATATTTCATATTCGTTGGCCAAAAAGTCAATCAATATTACCGCAGCCGACATGGTGTCTGGCACAACATTCTTTTTGATGGGGGCGCTGATATTATATCTTGCTTGGGCTGACCGGCTGGCCATGGGTGGCGGAGAATACCAAATAACAATTAATGTTTATTTGGCCAAGCTTACTAATTTTGTCAACCAATATTTGGGCCAGATACCGGCAATAGTTTGGGTCATAACAATTATCGCTGTGCTTTTGTTAATAATTAAGATGGTGCTTAAGAGAGTGAGATAATCAATAAAGGTCGGAAATTAATAAATAATCAATTTATGTTTAACTTATTCAAAGAAAAATGTCCGATTTGTAAAATGGAATTGGTAAAAGGGAAAGAATACCCCGAAGGTTATGGAAAGAAGTTTTGCTCGGATAACTGTAAAGAAGAATATCGTAAGAAATTGGTAAAAGAGCAATCAAAATCCTCCCGGGGATGTTGCCATTAAAACCAGGCGTTAAAATGAAACAAAGGCATTTATTATTAATGGCCCTATGTTGTCTGGCGCCGCTGGCGTTGATTATCGGCTTTTCAGCTTTTTTCAGAGGCGGCGATTATTGGGCCTGGCTGATTATTCTGCTTTGTCCAGTTTTGCATATTTTAATAATGAGAGGTCATAAAGATAACAAATAAAGGTCGAGGAATTAAAAACATTAATTATCATCAAATATGAAAAAATCATCAATTATGCATTGGAGCGCCCGTATATTGGGTATTTGGGGCGGGCTTGCGCTTATCGGGGCGTGGATAGCGGGCGAGGGAGGAACCGCATTAGGATTTTCCCAGCAGCACCTTTACAATGATGCGATAATACTCACCCTTATTTCTATTTCAGCTCTTGTATGCGCCATGGTCTATCTGCAGCAAGAAAAAACAAAGTAATGAGAAAATCGATCATTTTTGGTTTCGGCGCAAGTTTAATTTTATTGTTTTTGTATTTTTCAGTCTTAAGCCTGATTTCCGGTTGGGATTTCGCCGTCAGCCAATTTTCTGAAAATTGGTATTGGGTTATTGGTTTAGCTGCGGGTTTTGGAATACAAATCGGCATTTTTACATACTTGCGAGCCTTGCATCGCGCGAAAGTTTCCGGGAAAATTGTTGCCGCTTCGGGGACAACCTCGACCATAGCCATGATTTCCTGCTGCGCGCACTACCTGGTTAATATTTTACCGGTTATCGGAATTTCGGGATTGGCGGTTTTCCTCGGTCAGTATCAAACGGAGCTTTTTATTGTCGGGGCCATTTCCAATCTCGCCGGAATTTTTTATCTGCTTAGTAAAGCGAAAAAATTTAAACAAAACCATACTTTATGAAACGCAAAATAATTTTATTGTTGATTCCGATCATTGTTTTGGCATCAATTACCACGTATTTTTTTATTGGCAAGAACGACGGATCGGAAATAAAAACCAGCGATGAAAACGGAGTATTATTTGAAGTCGCGCTTTTGGATTTTGCGCCCGAGAACCCGTTTCGATTTGACGTAACAATTACCACGCACTCGGGTTCTTTGGACTTTGATTTAACTAAAGTGTCGTTTTTAGAAGACGACAGGGGCGATAAATATGAGCCCGTTGAATGGCAGGGGCCTCCGCCAGGCGGACATCACTTGGCGGGAGTTCTTTTGTTCCCTATAATAAATAAAGAAGCAGAAAAAATCAAACTTACCATTCAAGATTCCGTTTTGAGAACTTTTGAATGGGATTTGAGATAAGACAATATGACCAAAGAAGTATTTAAAATTCAGGGAATGACCTGCGCTTCCTGCGCCAGAACCATCGAGAAGGCGGTTTCCAGTTTGGCTGGAGTTATATCGGCTCAAGTTAATTTTGGAGCAGAAACCCTGTTGGTTGAATTTGATGAAGTAAAAATTAGCCCCAAAGATATGGCCAAGGCGACAAAAGACGCCGGTTATCAGCTTTTAACGCTAGAATTATTATCGGAAACATCGGAGGCCGAGGACGTTTTGTCTCAAGAAAAAAAAGAAAGGGAGAAAGAACTCTCGGGCCTAAAGAAAAAAGTGATTGCGGGAGCGGTTCTTTCAATACCCATATTTTTAGGCAGTTTTCCCGAATGGTTTCCGTTTGTTCCGAAGATTTTAACCAGTTTTTTCTTTTTGTTCGTTTTAACAACCCCGGTCCAGTTTTGGGTGGGTTCAAGATTTTACCGAGGGCTTTTATTGTTGGTTAAATACCGGACAGCCGATATGAATACTTTGATTGCTATGGGAACTTTGTCGGCTTATCTTTACAGTTCAGCCGTTACCTTTTTCCCTGATTTTTTCCGCTTTTTGGGAGAAGAACCCAAGATTTATTTTGATACTTCGGCCATTATCATCACCTTAATCTTATTCGGCAGGTATCTTGAATTATTGGCCAAGGGTCGCGTTTCAGAAGCCATTAAAAAATTGATGAAATTGGGCGCTAAAACCGCGAGAATCGTTGATGACGGTAAAGAAAAGGAGGTACCAGTGGAAGAAGTCCAAGTGGGGGATATAATTTTGGTCAAGCCGGGAGAAAAAATTCCGGTTGACGGCGAAGTTTTGGAAGGCAGGTCTTCGGTTGATGAATCATTAGTCACCGGAGAATCAATGCCGGTAACTAAAGAATCGGGTTCAAAAGTAATCGGGTCTACGATCAATCTTTCGGGTAGGCTCCAATTCAAGGCCACGAAAGTCGGGAAAGAAACCTTATTGTCCCAGATTATTAAAATGGTAGAGCAGGCCCAGGCATCCAAGGCGCCGATCCAGAGGCTGGCTGATTCGGTTTCTTCTTACTTTGTGCCGATAGTTATCATAATCGCTTTTTTAACTTTTGCCGTTTGGTTTTTCTTTGGGCCAGTCCCGTCTTTTATTTTCGCTTTGGTTAATTTTGTGGCGGTTTTAATTATCGCCTGTCCTTGCGCTTTGGGGCTGGCCACTCCTTTGGCGATTATGATTGGCACCGGCAATGCCGCTCAAAGAGGAATTTTAGTCAAAGATGCCGAGGCCCTGGAAATTGCTCATAAAATTAAAGCAATTATTTTAGACAAAACAGGCACCTTGACTAGAGGCAAGCCGGAACTGACCAATGTAAAATCTTATGCAATGGAGGAAAATGAGGTTCTGAAAATAGCCGCCAGCCTTGAAACATATTCCGAACACCATTTAGCCAAGCCAATTGTTGAAGAAGCTAAAGTCAAAAAATTGGAGTTTTTGGCAGTAAAAGATTTTGAAGCTGTCGCCGGCAAAGGAGTAAAGGGAAAACTGGTGGTTGCAGGAGAAGAGGTTTTGGGAGTGATTGGCAACCGGGCGCTCATGAAAGAAGCAAACATATCTTCAGCGAATTTTGAAGAAGATATTATTAAACTTGAAAGCGAAGGTAAAACAGTGGTGGTCTTAGCCCTGGACAATAAAATCAAGGGACTTTTAGCCGTGGCCGACACGTTGAAAGAGGAGAGTAAGCAAGCCGTTGAGTGGCTAAAAAAAGAAGGTTTGGAAGTTTGGATGATTACCGGCGACAATGAGCGAGTGGCCCGGGCCATTGCCAAGCAAGTCGGCATAGAAAATATTATGGCCCAGGTTTTGCCTCAAGAAAAAGCAGCAAAGGTAAAAGAGCTTCAAAAAACCGGAAAATTGGTAGCGATGGCCGGTGACGGCATTAATGACGCTCCGGCTCTGGCTCAGGCAGAATTAGGCATTGCTATGGGCGAGGGGACGGATGTGGCTATAGAATCTGCTGAAATTACTTTGATGCGGGGCGATTTAATGTTGATTCCCGAGATGATTTCGCTTTCTCGGAGGACTTTAACTATTATTAAGCAAAACCTCTTTTGGGCATTTTTCTATAATTCCGCCTTTATTCCGGTAGCGGCCGGAGTTTTATATCCCTTTTTTGGGATTTTACTCAATCCTATCTTTGCCGCGGCGGCCATGGTTTTCAGCTCTTTATCGGTCGTCTTAAACTCTTTGCGTTTGAAGCGCGGTTAGGGTAAAATATGATTATGAAAAAATGGATTATACCCATTTTTATTTTGAGCCTCGTTGCGGGCGTTTTTATATTTCAAAATACCTTCGCCCAGTCTGAAAAAGTTCGAATCGATTTTTTTTACAGCGCCACTTGTCCTTATTGCGCTCAAGAAAAAGTTTTTTTACGGGGCCTCCAAGAGAAATATCCGGATATCCAGATAAACGAATATGAGGTAACTGGAAGCTCGGAAAACCAGTCGAAACTTAAGGATTTTTATGGAAAATACAATGTGCCCAAAAAAGAACAAGGCTATGTGCCGGTTACTTTCACCTCTCTTAAATATTTCATTGGTTTTAACGAGAGCGTTGGCGAGGATATCGAAAGCTGCTTGAAGACGTGCATGGTAGGCGGCCAAGCTTCTGCGCAAAAATTCAAAGTGCCTCTTTTGGGCGAGATTGACGCAAAAAATATTTCTTTGCCTCTTTTGACCGTAGTTTTAGGGACATTGGATGGCTTTAATCCCTGCGCTATGTGGGTTTTGGTTGTTTTGATTTCCCTGTTACTCGCCGCCAAGTCCCGCAAGAAGATAGCGTTAGTGGGCGGAATTTTTATTTTCGTCGAGGGGCTTCTTTATTTTCTTTTTATGGCTGCTTGGTTGAACGCGCTTTTGCTGATGAGTTTCGTTGCCGTAACGAGGATTTTGATTGGAAGTTTCGGTATTGCTTTCGGAGCTTGGCGGATCCGCGATTTCATCAAGTGGCAGCCGGGCGTTTGCAAGGTCGTAGACGAGAAAGCGGAAGGGAAGATCTTGCAGCGGGTCAAGAATATTTTGAAACCATCGGCTTTGCCGGTAACTGTCTTGGGCGTGGTGGTTTTGGCCTTTGGAGTTAATCTTGTTGAATTTTTCTGTTCTGCCGGCTTTCCTGTTATTTACACAAAGATCTTAACCATTCAAGGCATCGGCGCTCTCCAGCATTATCTTTATCTGGCTTTTTATAATTTTTTCTACATGCTGGATGACTTGATCGTTTTTGGTTTCGCTTTCTTTACGCTTTCACGCTTCCATTTCTCTGATAAATATAATCGCTATGCGACTTTGGTCGCCGGAGCCTTGATTTTGATTTTAGGAATTATTATGATTTTTAAGCCGGCATTATTGGTTTTTCACTAATACTAACATGATTCAATTTTTAGGATTATTAGATTTACTTTCAGCCGGGCTTTTGGCCGGCACAGCCTACCACTTGCCCTTGCCTCAAGGCTTAATTATCGGCCTCGGCGTTTATCTTATTTTAAAGTCCCTGCTTTTTTTAATGGACATCGGGAGCTTTTTCGACATTATCGGCGGAATTTTGTTGATTTTAAGTTTATTTATGACCTTGTCGCCTATTCTGCTTTTTATCTTCGCCGGGCTCGTTGGGTTGAAGGGGATCATGAGTCTATTCGCCGCTTGACAAGGGTTCTTGTTAGTAATAAAATCTAATTAGGAATGATTACTAACCAAAAGAAAACCATTTTAGATTACCTGAAGGGAGTCGATATCCACCCCTCGGCCGAAATTATTTACGGCGAGGTAAGGAAGAAGTTGCCTCAAATAAGCCGCGGCACGGTTTACCGCAACTTAAAAGACCTCAAGAAGAGAGGAGAAATTCAAGAAATTTCGGTTGACGTGGCGCATTTTGACGGCGATATTTCTTCCCACGCCCACTTTATTTGCAAGCAATGCCGTAAAATTTTCGATATTTTCGATATTTGCAAAGAATGCGGCGTTTTAAATCGCAAAAAAACAAAGGTCGGTAAAATAAATAATTATCAAATATCTTTTTATGGATATTGTCAAAAATGCAATGGCGGAAAAAGCCAACTGCCACGATTGTCATAAAGATATCGCCATTCTGGGGGAGGAGCTTCAGGGTGGGGCAGTGCTGCTTAAGTACGACAACAAAGGAGAAAAAATAACGATTTTCAAGTGCCAGGATTGTTTCAAGCAGAGTCAGGAATTGAAAAATTACCAGTCCTGCGAAGTCTATTCCAGAATTGTCGGTTATTTGAGGCCGGTTGATCAGTGGAACAAGGGCAAACAGGCAGAGTTTAAAGATAGAAAAACATTGGAAGTAAAAAAAGATTGTTGCTAAGATCATGGAATTAAATCTTAAACCCGGCCACGTTATTCATACCCTGATGGAAGAACACAAGCTGATTTTAGGTTTTTTAGATGAGCTTGAAAAAACCAATCAGCGTATCCAGGAGGAGAGTAAGTATGATGAAAATAATGGAGATTTCAAAAAAATGGAGAACATTGCCGAACATTTAGTCGGAGCCGAGCCTCATCACCAGAGAGAGGAGAAAGTGCTCTTCCCGGAAATGGAAAAAAGGGAGATTTTCGGCCCGACGGAAATGATGAGAAGGGAGCACGAGGAATTCAGGCCCAAGAAGAAAGAAATTTTAAGCTTGGGCCAATCCGTTGCCAAAATGGATTTCGATAAGTTTAAAAAAAACCTTAAAGAATCAGCGGATTTTCTCGTTGCCATGCTCCGGGAGCACATCGCCAAAGAAAACGACATCCTTTATCCCATGGCTTTGGAGGTGATTCCCGAAGAAGCTGTCTGGCAAAACATGAAGAAGGAATGCGACAAAATCGGCTATTGCTGTTTTACTCCGCAAGCCTGAAAGAGATAAAAAAAATCGCCAAGAGGGCGGTTTTTTGTTAGGATAATGGGTAAGGGTTAAGCCCTCTGAACCAAACAATACCTATATAAAGTACGGAGAGATTCATTACTAGAACCATCTAGAACCCCCGGTCTTAGTTGTTAAACACTCGGTGTCGAACAAACTCGGTGTCGAACAAAGAATCAAGGTTCTTGCGAAGCAAGGTTCTTATTTTAGGGGTTTTGATATTATTCAACGTTTTGGCGTGGATTGGCGTTTTTCAATTAAACCAACCATATCTTGAAGTGACTTTCTTTGATGTTGGGCAGGGCGACAGTATTTTAACGGAGTGGACGCAATATATCCCTTCATATTTAAGGTTAAACTTTCTGGCTTAAAAGAAAGAAGACGAGAAATACTGCTTAAAACCAAACAATACCTGTATAAAGTACGGAGAGATTCATTACTAGAATTATCTAGAACCCCCGGTCTTAGTTATTAAACACTCGGTGTTCAACATGTTGCCACTGGTTGTTTATTTTCGAAAAAAGCGTAAGATATCCGAGTGAGGTGGTAATATGTACAAAAGGAGAAAACAATGATTAAAAGTCCCATAAAAAAGAAAATTAATTTAGCTCTTATTGGTTTTGGTAGTATTGGCTTAATTCATGCCGCAGCTCTTAGAAAATTAGAAAAACAGACCGGCATTGTTTTAAAAGCCGTGGCTGATCCAAAACCAAAAAACAAATCGCTTAATCTTCTTTATTTTCAAGATTACCGAAAAATATTAGAAGATAAAAACATTAACGTGGTAACTATTGCTACTCCTCCAAACACCCATTACCAAATTACCAAAGAGGCATTAGCTGCAGGTAAAGATGTTCTTTTAGAAAAACCGCCAACATTAAGAATTGAACAATTATCTGAATTGGCGGGAATAGCCACAAAAAATAATTTAGTTTTATTTACGGCTTATCATGCGTGTTATCGTCCCGAAGTTGATCTCGCTGGCCAGGAACTAAAAGATAAGAAAGTAAGAGAAGTTGAAATTAGCTACGGAGAATACGTATTAAATTATCATAACTCTCAAGGATGGATTTTTAATCCTGAAATAGCGGGCGGGGGAATTATCATGGATAGCGGCATCAACGCTATCTCAATTATCCAAACGGTTCTGCCGTATTCTAATCTTAGGGTTATTAA
>MHMD01000023.1:0-4394 GCA_001819295.1 Candidatus Nealsonbacteria bacterium RIFCSPHIGHO2_02_FULL_43_13
CCAACATTTTAACTTTGGATAATTCAACTATGGAACATTTAGCAATCATGAAAAAATCTTGGGGGTTGACGGACAAGATTCTACGGGGAAAGAAAAAGATTGAATCGCGCTGGTATTCGGTCAAATGCAAACCCTGGGACAGTATTAAAAAAGGAGAAATAGTTTACTTTAAAGATTCAGGCGGGCCGGTAAGGATAAAGGCGGAAGTAGATAAGGTGATACAATTTGCCGATTTAATTCCGGACAAAGTCAAAGAAATATTAGACGAGTATAGTAGAGATGATGGGATAGAGAAAGAACAAATCTCTGAATTTTTTGAGCGATTTAAGAATAAAAAATACTGCATACTTATCTTTCTTAAAAATCCTCAAGAAATTAAACCATTTGAGATTGATAAAACCGGGTTCGGCATAATGTCGGCCTGGATTTCGATTGATAATATTTCCAAGGTTAAGAAATAATCATACGTCGGATATTTGGGATTTCCGAAATCCCATCATATATGTTGGATTTTATGTTGGATTTATGTTGGATTTCGGAAATCCAACAATTCGGCGCTTGACAGAGTTTGGTTAGTGTGATATAATGCTGTTATAAAATATAGGAAAAAGGAGGTTCTTTTAATGAAGTACAATGAGGTCATGAAGGTTGGGCCCGGAACAGTATTGTTGGTTAATAGTGAGCTCTTTCAGGTTCTTCGGGTATCTGGCTACAAGTGCCGAACCGCCAGCTGGCTGAACCTTGCCGCACGGACTTCGTCTGGCGGCGAAAAGGTTCTTGAACTTTCGGATGGCGACATCAGGTTGTGGCGACAGGTTTTCGATCTCTCGGGCGTGAGTCCGGCGACAGAATCAGTTGATTACCATGGTCACCATTTCGAGGTGGATGAAAGCCGGGTCCGCGCCAAGACAGTAACCCGTAATGTGGCGGGAAAAGATGTTCAAGAAGATTCCGTGACCTCCGTGTACGTGGACGAGAAAGACGAGAGCGTCCTTTTGTCCATCGAGACGAAGGGGGAGAAGCTCTTTGTCTGGTATTCAAACAAGATGGTTTCTCCCAAAAACATCAAGACGTCAAAGTAGCTCCACGCACTTTGATACAAAAAGCCCCGATGCTTATTAGGCGCCGGGGCTTTTCTTTTTTTTATTGACAATTATATGGCTTTGGGTAGAATTAAATAAACCCCGTTAGAAGTTCTAGGCAGAAAAAATGCCATGGCAAAAATGAGGGAGGCCCGGCCTCCAACATTTTAGTTATGGGGTTCTTGGATTTGCATTTGACAGAGTTGATTTGTTGTGATATAATGCTGTTATAAAATAAGAGAGAAATAGGAGGTTTTTTAACAATGTGGACTGCGCAGGAATTTGCAGAGGTACTCAGGAAGCACCCTAATGGTGGGACGCTTTGGACCCGTACGCACCGGATGGTGCGTTATATCCGGGTATTTCGCCCCGATGGCAAAACGGTCGTGGCCGTGATGACGGAAAAATGGGGATGGCGGGGTAAACGCACTGTAAAGGTGGAACTTTTTGTCCGGACGCCTAAAGGGATTGAGGTTGCTGAATTCCCAAATCCCCAGAAGACCGCTGAATTTTCGAAATCTCTTCTGGAATCGTCCATTCTTCTTGGTTTGATAAGTCCATATCTGTTGGACGAAGTGAGAACGTTTATTGCCATTCCGGACAAAACACATCTCTATACCTGGTAAATTCACAATAAAAAAGGAGGATATCTAACAATGGAAAATGCGGAAATCAGAAAAAGGTTGATGGTACTTCAAAAGAACGATAGCGTTCCCGATTTCATTCCCATAGTTGGGGGTTGTAACGCTCTGGAAGTGCTGGACTACGAACTTCGGTCAGCTCCTTGGCGCAACATTTTGTGCCAGTTGTCTGGTGCAAAAATAGCGCTCGAACTGACCGGTGGCGAAGACATGATCAAGTTCTGGAAAAAGGTAAAAACGCTCTTGCCAACAAAGCCTGGCGGAGTTGGTACCTTTATCTCCTTCGATGGAAAACGATTCAACTGGCAAGAAGCCGGCCTGCCGAAGGTTGCGGTCAACGGAGAAGATGAGGGCACAATCAATTACGAGGTGTTTGTCAGTAGTTCCGGTAGGGCGATTTGCGTGGAGTGGTGGCCCGAGGAGAAACCGGAGGCCTACGAGCTGGTGGAGGAAATTCCTTTTTCCAAAATAAAGCGTTAGTGGTTTCAATAAAAGGGCTTCGATAATTGTCGGAGCCCTTTCTGTTTGACAATTATGTAGAGTTGGGTAAAATTAAATAAAATGTCTAAAAGGAAAACTTACGTCGTTGTTTTAGTTATTTTTATTTTGGCTTTTTTGGCCGGGAATTTAGTTTTTCCCAAGTTTTTGAATTTGCCTTATTTGCCGGATGTTCCTTTCAAACTGGGGCTGGATTTGCAGGGCGGCATTCATCTTGTTTACGAGGCCGATATGTCCGGCATCCCGACGAGCGACTACAGTTCTTCCTTGCAAGGATTAAGAGACGTCATTGAAAGGAGAGTCAATCTTTTTGGCGTGAAAGAACCGACCGTGCAAACACAGGAATCCAGCAATCAGCATCGCTTGATCGTGGAATTGGCCGGCATTGACGAGCCGGCAAAAGCCATCGAGATGATCGGTCAGACTCCTTATTTGGAATTTAAAGAATATAAAGAAAACTACCAGGAGATTATCGATAAGAACGTTGAAGCTCGGGAAAAAGTCGAGGTAGCTTTGGAAGATCCGTTTCAGCTAACCTCTTTGACCGGCAAATATTTAAAGAAGGCCGAACTTAGTTTTGATCAAACAACTTATCAGCCTTTAGTTTCACTTCAGTTTGATGATGAGGGCGCAAAAATTTTTGAAGAATTGACTTCAAGAAATATTGGCAAACCCTTAGCAATCTATATCGATGGCCTGCCCATTTCTGCGCCTACTGTCCAAGAAAAAATCTCTCAAGGCAAGGCTCAAATCAGCGGACGCTTTACTCTGGAAGAAGCAAAAACCCTTGCGAGAAACCTAAACGCCGGAGCATTGCCTGTGCCCATTACCTTAATTTCCCAAGAAACCGTGGGGCCGGCTTTGGGTAAAATTGCTTTGGAAAAAAGTCTGCAAGCTGGAATTTGGGGGTTGGCAGCCGTCGTTATTTTTATGACTATTTTCTACCGATTACCTGGCCTTTTAGCTTCCCTGGCCCTGGTGATTTACGCTATTTTGAACTTAACTTTATTTAAAACCATTCCAGTGACGCTGACCTTAGCCGGCCTGGGCGGTTTCATTTTATCGATCGGTATGGCGGTGGACGGCAATATTTTAATTTTTTCCAGAATGAGAGAAGAATTGCGTCAGGGCAAAACATTTGCCATTGCCGTTGAGGAAGGCTTCAAACGCGCTTGGCCCGCCATTTGGGATGGTAATTTTACGTTGCTGATTGTCGCCGTGATTTTATTCAGCTTCGGCACGAGTTTCGTTAAGGGTTTTGCGTTCACCGTCATTATTGGTACGTTATTAAGCATGTTTTCAGCAATAATTATTACTAAAAGCTTTCTTCGGTGTTTGGTTGGCACAAAGCTCGAAAAAGCAAAATTTTTATGGCATTAAAAAAATATTTATTTACTTCGGAATCGGTTACCGAAGGTCACCCGGACAAGGTGTGCGATCAAATTTCCGACGCTGTTTACGATGAAATGTTAAAACAAGATGTGGATAGCCACGCAGGCATTGAATGTTTTGCGACGACGGGCTTGGTTATCGTGGGAGGCGAGGCGAGAACGAAAGCCTATGTCAATATTCAAGACACCGTCAGGCGAGTGCTTCGAGAAATCGGTTATGACAAGCAGGAATACGGTTTTTGCGCCGATGATATCGGGGTAATTGTGACGCTTCACGAACAGTCTCCGGATATCGCCCAGGGCGTTGATGAGAATATAGACAAAGACAAGGAATTGGGAGCCGGGGATCAGGGTTTGATGTTCGGTTACGCGACCAATGAAACTGAAGAATTTATGCCGATGACTTTGGTGCTGGCTCACAAGTTAACTCGCAAGTTAGCCGAAGTCAGAAAGAATAAAACCTTGCCGTATTTACGGCCCGATGGCAAGTCGCAAGTTACTATTGAATATGAAGACGGCAAAGCGAAAAGATTGGAAGCGGTCGTGGTCGCCGCTCATCATTCAGCCGAGGTTGATATCGAACAAGTCAGAAGCGATATTAAAAAATACGTTATTATGCCGGTTGTGGGAAACTTGGTTGATGAAAACACGAAATATTTTATCAATTCAACCGGGAGATTTGTTTTAGGCGGTCCGCCGGCCGATACCGGTTTGACCGGCCGAAAAATCATTGTAGACACTTACGGAGGAGTGGGCGCTCACGGCGGCGGCTGTTTCTCGGG
>MHMD01000023.1:4411-8689 GCA_001819295.1 Candidatus Nealsonbacteria bacterium RIFCSPHIGHO2_02_FULL_43_13
AGTCGCTTATTCTATTGGTATCGCCCAGCCCGTTTCTATTTTCGTTAATACCGAAGGTACGGGCAAAATACCCGATGACCAAATTGCCGAAATTATCAAGAAAGTTTTTGACTTCAGGCCGAAACAAATTATTAATCATTTGGATTTAAAACGGCCCATTTATCAAAAAACCGCCGCTTACGGGCACTTCGGTCGCAACGACCCTGATTTTACTTGGGAAAAAACCGATAAGGTTGATGAGATAAAGAAATATGCAAGTGAACTTCATCAGATATAGTAAAATTTATTTTGTTCTTGGGGGCATATTGATGCTTGCCAGCATCGCGGCTTTGATCGTTTGGGGATTAAAGCCGGGCATTGATTTTACCGGCGGCAGTATTTTGGAAGTATCATATCTTAACTCAAGAATAGCCAATGAAGAGATTGAACAAAGATTAGCTGGTTTGAAGCTAGATTCGCTTTCTGTCCAATCGGCCGGCGAAAAAAGCATTATTATCAGAACCAAATACATTAACGAGGAAACCCATCAGGCCATCCTGAGCGCTTTAAGGGAAAATCAATCAATTGAAGAAAGGCGTTTCGAGTCTGTAGGTTCGGTTATCGGTCGGGAGTTGAAGCAAAAAACATTCATGCTTGTTTTCGCGTGCTTATTAGCTATTGTTTTTTACATCGCTTTAGCTTTTCGGAAGGTAAGAGGACCGGTTAAGGCCTGGCAGTACGCTTTGTCTTCTTTGATTTCTCTTTTTCACGACATCCTGATACCTCTGGGAATCTTCGCGGTCTTGGGTAAATTTTACGGCGTGGAAATTTCCATTCCCGTGGTTACCGCCCTTTTGACCGTTATCGGTTGCTCCATCAATAACGTCGTGGTAGTTTTCGACCGCATCAGAGAAAACACCATTAGAAAGGGAGCGGTCAATTTCGGAGAGACGGTCAATGCTAGTATTAATCAAACTTTGGGCAGATGTCTGAGCACCACCTTTGTTTATCTTTTGCCGCTGGCAGCCATCTTCTTTTTCGGGGGCGAAACCTTAAAATATTTTGCGCTGGCTTTAATTATTGGCATTATTGCCGGAACGATTTCAGCCGTGTTTTTAGCTTCACCTGTTCTCGTATTTTGGGGTAGCCGGAAGAAGTTGGGTTGACAACTTGGGCAAGGTATGCTTAAATAGAAGTACTTATGAAGTTTAACGTCCAAACAATTTGTCATAGCGCCCTCTTGAAGGGATTGCCTTCCAGAACCGAAGATGTTCTCGAGAGGCGTTTTGGTTTACGGGGGGAAAGAGAAACACTCGAAGAAATCGGCGCAAAGTATGGTATTACCAGAGAAAGGGTCCGCCAAATTCAAGATGATGGGTTAATGATTTTGAGAAAAAGAGCCCAATCTCCCGAATGTCAGAAAATTTTTAAGGCTTTCGCTCAGGAATTAAAAAATTCAGGATCTTTAAGGAAAGAAGATATCTTGCTTTCCGATTTGGGCGAGGGTTATGAGAACTATGTTTATTTTCTCTTGACCATCAGCGGTCAATTTCAGAGATTTAGCGAAACCGAGGACTTTTACGCTTTTTGGGCTACTGATAAAAATGCTTTTAAGAATGCCAGTAAGGCTCTAAATTCTTTTATTGCAGAATTACAAAAGAAACATCAGCCGACGTTTTTGCCTAATTTTTGTTTAGCCTCATATGCGGAGATTTCCAAAAAAGTTTTAAAAGGATCCGAGAATCTATATGGGCTTCGAGAATGGCCCGAAATTAATCCGCGGGGCATTAAAGATAGGGCTTTTATTGTTTTGAAGAAAACTCAAAAACCGCTTCACTTCAGCGAGGTTGCCACCTTGATCGGCCACGGCGCTTTACGCCAGACCGTCCATAATGAACTGATTAAAGACCAAAGGTTTGTTCTGGTGGGGAGAGGCCTTTACGCTTTAAAGGAATGGGGGTATGAGCCCGGCATTGTTCGAGAAGTGATTGCTAATGTTCTGAAAGAAGCTAAAAAACCCATGGGCAAAGACATGGTGGTAGACAGAGTTTTAACTCAGCGTTTGGTAAAACCCAACACGATTTTGCTCAATCTCCAAAACAAGAAGTATTTCTTGAAAACATCAGAGGGCAAATATACCGTAAGAGAAGTTTAACAAAAAAGTTCCACTTTAAAATGGACTTGGTCATTGTTGTTTATTACGTAAATATTCTTTGGGACATCGTAAAGAATTGGTGGTGGATTTGTTTTCCATTCGTTCTTTGGCGTCCCTTTTTGTTTTGGTGGCTCTGGTGGCGTCAAGAGACTTGGATGCTCGCCCAAAAATCGGTGGTGCTTGAGATCAAGATGCCCAAAGACGTTTTAAAGCCGTTGCGGGCTATGGAACAGGCTTTTTCCGCGATGTGGGGTAGTGTTCTTGATCCACCCGATTGGTGGGAAAAATGGTTTGAGGGTAAAACACTGCTTTCCCTGGTGCTGGAAATGGTGAGCACGGACGGCGAACCTCATCTTTACGTCAGGGTGCACGAGAGTCGGCGCAACGCTATAGAAGCGGCGCTTTATTCTCAATATCCTGATGCCGAAATATCATTAGTAAATGATTATACTAAAAACGTTCCTCAAAATATACCCAACAAAGATTGGGATCTTTGGGGGACCGATTACGAACTATCTCAGCCTGGGGTTTATCCGCTTAAAACTTACACCTCATTTTTTGAAGAAAAAGAAGCGGCTAAAGAAGAAAAAAGAATCGACCCTCTTTCGACCTTGCTTGAAGGCTTGGGCACGTTTAAACCGGGCGAACATCTGTGGATTCAAATGTCCGTTAAACCCATCATGAGTTCTAAAAATCCTATGGAGGGCTATGAGTTTATCAAGCAAGGCCGAGAGATTGCCAATAAATTAGCCAAACGCCCCGAAAAAGCCAAAGCAAAATCAATTTTACAGGAAGCGGTTGATGAGCTTGTTTCAGGCAAGATCCCCGGAGAAGAAAAAAAGGAGGTGGAGCTTTTCCCTCCGGAGATGAGATTGACTCCGGGCGAAAAAGATATTGTCCAGGGCGTGGAAAATAAAATTGCCAAACGCTGTTTTGATTCTTTTGTCAGATTTGTTTATATCGCCAAAAGAGACGTTTATTTTGGCGGAGCCAAAGCGATTCCTTTTGGTTTTTTTAACCAGTTTTCTACGGAAAACTTGAATCAGATCAAGCCTTGGCCCAAAACCATCACTAAAATTAAAAAATACATTAACTTTTTAGGCAAACCTATTCCTGTCTTCGAAATTTTAAGGGCTCGCCGGGTTTTTGTTAGAAAGAGAAGATTATTTTTCCGCTATATTACAAGACATCCGCCGGTTTTCCCCAAACCGGGGGGCACTTTTCTTTTAAACACCGAAGAAGTCGCCACCATGTTCCACTTCCCGGGCAGAGGGGTGGCGGCCGCGCCCTTTATTTCCAGGGTTGAGTCCAAGAGAGGTGAGGCTCCTTTGGATTTGCCCATGGAAGAAGAATAATATGAGTGACATTATACTTATCGCTGAAACAACGTTCCGTAATGCCCGACGTAAATTCGGTATCAAAACAGACGATCGAAGACGGCACGTTTATACAGTGGGGAAAACCGGTATGGGTAAAACGGCGTTGCTCGAAAATATGGCTATCCAGGATATTCAAAACGGCAACGGCATCGGCTTTGTCGATCCTCACGGCGATGCGGCGGAGCGGCTTTTATCTTTTGTGCCTCCCAGTCGCGTCAACGATGTTGTTTATATTAATCCGGCCGATTTGGATTTTCCAATTGCCTTTAACATTATGGAGCAGGTTGATGTTGAGCACCGCAATTTGGTGGCCGGAGGCCTCATGGGTGTTTTCAAAAAGATTTGGCCGGATGTCTGGTCGGCGCGCATGGAATATATTTTAAATAACTGTATTTTAGCGCTTTTGGAGTATCCGGGAGCGACCCTGCTCGGTGTTAATCGGATGCTGTCGGATGTGGAATATCGGAAAAAGGTAGTGGATAAAATTACCGATCCGGTAGTGAAAGCTTTTTGGGTTCAAGAATATGCGAGATACACTCAAAGATATGAAGTGGAAGCGACGGCCGCTATCCAAAACAAAGTCGGCCAATTTATTTCATCGCCATTAATCCGCAATATTATCGGCCAGGTGACATCCACGATTGATATGCGCAAGATCATGGATGAAAAGAAGATTTTGATCATGAATTTATCTAAAGGCAGGGTAGGCGAAGACAGCTCCCGGCTTTTAGGAGCCTTGTTAATTACGAAGCTTCAACTGGCGGC
>MHMD01000023.1:8703-17370 GCA_001819295.1 Candidatus Nealsonbacteria bacterium RIFCSPHIGHO2_02_FULL_43_13
TTCGCTACCCAATCTTTCATCGGTATTTTGTCTGAAGCGAGAAAATACCGTCTAGCTTTAATTTTGGGGCATCAATATATTACTCAAATGGAAGAAGAGGTGAGGGACGCGGTTTTTGGAAATGTCGGGACTTTAATTTCTTTCCGCGTGGGGGCCGAAGATGCCGAATGGCTGGAAAAAGAATTCACGCCCGAGTTTTTGGCCACTGATATTGTTAATCTAGCTAAGTATAATATTTATTTAAAACTCATGATTGACGGTTTGGCTGGACGTCCTTTTTCGGCCCAAACTATGCCGCCATTTCCTATCCCTGAACAATCTTCTGTCGACCAAATCATCCAAGCTTCCCGAGAACGATACAGTATCTCGCGACAGATTGTGGAAGAAAAAATCAGCATCTGGACGGGCGACTTGAGCACAGCTTCAATTAAGGCTGCTCCGGCGCAAAACGCAGGACCCACTCTTTATGATGCCCGATGCTCCATGTGCGGCAAAGATACGAAAGTTGTTTTTCAACCTGACGGCAAACGTCCTGTTTATTGCAAGCCCTGCCGTAAAAAATTAATGGAAAAGCAACAGCCGCTGGCTGAACAAGCCGCCCCCTCGTTGGAGCGGCATCCAGAAGATTCTGGGCGGGAGGATAATTCGCCGCCGCCTGCCTTTGTGCCTTTTTCCTCACCAAGAAAACCTAGAGATGAGGCTCCCACAGGTAGCCCTGGCGACACCGGTCGCCCCAAAAGAAAAGAAATAAATTTGGGAGAATTAAAGCAAGCCATCGAGGATTCTTTGGATAAGAAAGATGATAGGGGCGGGACAATTGAGCCTGGTCAAACCGTTACGTTTCAATGAAAACGCTCAAAGATTTTGATTTTAAAAATAAAAGAGTTTTAGTCAGAGCAGATTTCAACGTTCCCCTTTCTCAACAAGGGGAAATTTTAGATGATTTTAGAATTAGACAAACTTTGCCGACCATCAGGTATCTTCTTGAAAAAAATGCTCGTGTAATTTTAATGTCGCATTTGGGTAATCCCGGCGGAAAATTTGTTAAAGAATTGGCAATGAGACCGGTTGCCGAACGATTAATGGAACTGTTGGGGAAAAAGGTGGAGTTGCTCGAAAACTTAAGATTTAATCCTGGGGAAGAAAATAACGATGAAAATTTTGCCAAAGAATTGGCCCAAAAGGGCGATATCTATATTAATGACGCTTTCGGGGTTTGCCACAGGAATCATGCTTCAGTAAGCGCCATTACTAAATACCTTCCTTCGGGCGCCGGGTTTTTATTAGAAAAGGAAGTTACGTGCTTAACCAGGTTAAGCGCCAATCCGGAAAAGCCGCTGGTGGCTATCATTGGCGGAGCTAAAATAGAAACAAAAGTCGGCGTTATCGATAAAATTTCCGAAAAAGCAGATTTTGTTTTAATTAGCGGCCTTATCGGCAAGGAAGTGGTCGGTCAGAAAATTGTATTACGGCATCCGGAAAAAATCGTTTTTCCCGTTGACGAAACGGGCGAAGGCAAAGATGTTGGGACTGAAACCGTCAGGCTTTTCAAGGAAAAAATCGTGCAGGCTAAAACTATTTTTTGGAATGGGCCCTTGGGAAAAATCGAAAATGAAGAATTTGCTGTGGGAACCGAAGAGATTGCCAAGGCCATCGCTCAAAGCCCCGCCTTTTCAGTTGTTGGAGGAGGGGAGACGGTGGAGTTTATTACCAAACTCGGCTTGGTTAAAAAATTCAGCCACGTTTCAAGCGGCGGTGGCGCGATGCTGGCTTTCTTAAGTGGCGAAAAACTGCCGGGCCTCGAAGCTTTAAGATAGTCATTCGATAATAAATGATGGCAGTTGAACTGCCATCATTGGTTTGCTACAATAAGATAATGGAATTTTATCATACCTATAATCGAGGAACGGAAAAAAGAAAAATATTTTTAGAAAACTCGGATTTTCTTCGAGGTGTTCACGATCTTTATGAATTTAACGATGTTAAAGCTGCCATTAATGTTAATCGGAGAATTGATGGCAGTTCGACTGCCATCAATAAAAATCGATTAAGGGAAAAGATTATAAACTTGGCAACTTGGTGTTTAATGCCAAATCATTATCACCTTTTTTCTTACCCGGTTGTAGATGATGGTCTGCCAAAATTTCATCAAAAATTTGGCGGAGGCTATACCTGGTTTTTTAATAATAAATACAAGAGAAATGGGGTACTGTTTCAGGGTAGGTATAAAAAAGTTCAGGTCACCAGCGACACCCAAACCCTTCAATTGATTTGTTATATCCATTCTAATCCATTAGAACTTTGGAAGCCCAATTGGAAAGAAAAAGGTTTGACAGATTCAGAGACTAAAGATGCTTTGAACTTTTTGGAAAAAGAATATCGGTGGTCTAGCCATTTAGATTATCTGGGAATTAGAAATTTCCCATCATTGATAGACACAGATTTTATCCCCCGATTTTTTAACAGTTCGGGGGAATACAAGGAATTTTTTACAAATTGGTTGAGATTTTACACTAAAAACATTGAAGTCATCCAAAAGTTGACAATAGAACAAAAATAAAAAATTGATGGCAGTTCAACTGCCATCAATACGCGTTTTTCTTTTTATGAAACTTGTCAAGAGAGAACAAATAAAAAACATCAAAAAAGCAGCCGAAAGAATAAAGAAGGCGATTGAGGGAAAAGAAAGAATTATTCTTTACGGCGACGCTGATATGGATGGTATCGGGTCCACGATTATTCTGAAGGAAGCAATTAAAACTCTGGGCGGTAAAATTACCGCTATTTATTTTCCCGACAGAGAGCTTGAAGGATACGGGCTTAACGAAGATGCCTTAAATTTTCTCAAAAAACAGGTGCCGGCCTTATTAATTCTTTTGGACTGTGGTATTAGCAATCTTGATGAGGTAAAAATCGCCAAGAAAATGGGCTTTGAAGTAATGATTGTTGACCACCACCAGCCGTTAAAGAAACTACCTTCGGTTTCCCTTATTGTTAACCCCAAACAGAAAGGCGATAAATATCCTTTTAAAGAGTTTGCCGCCGCCGGAGTCGTTTTCAGATTAATTGAAACCTTGCTCGCCGAAAAAATGGCCTCTTCGTTGAGGAGTAATTTTTTGGAGCTGGTCGCTTTGGCGACGATTGCCGATATGATGCCCCAAACCAACGATAACCTGGAGATTGTCGGAGAAGGCCTGCGCTCGTTGAAAAATACCTCAAGGCCGGCCCTGCAGGCTTTTGGGGAAATTGACCCGGTCATTAAAGATGATGTTAATCAGTTCGCCCAGAAAATTATTTTGGCCTGTCACGCTGGTAACGGTAAAAAACATTCCAACGAGGCTTATCTGCTTTTGACTGAAAAATCTCTAAAAGAGGCCGAAAGCATGGCTAAGTATCTTTTGGATAAAGCTTACGACCGCCACCTTCAAATCAAAGAGATTGTTGAAGAGATTGGAAAGAAAGTTTTACGTAAAACCGAAGATGTAATCATATTTGAAGGAGAAGATTGGTGGCCTGTTTTAATGCTGGGGCCTGCCGCCTCCAAGATTGTCAGAACTTACAAAAAACCGGTTTTTCTTTACAACCAGAAAAATGGCGTCTGCCAGGGAGCCGTCAGAACCCCCAAAGGCATGGACAGCGTGAAGGCGATGGTGCATTGTTCAAAAACGCTTGAAACCTATGGCGGACATCCGCAAGCCGCCGGTTTCAGGATAAAAGAGAAAGATTTAGAAAAATTCAGGTCCTGTTTAATCGATTATTTCATGATAAAATAAGTTATATGAAGAAAATTATTATTTATACAGATGGGGGATCGCGGGGTAATCCGGGGCCAGCAGCTTTTGGAGTTGTTATCTGCGATGAAACGGGCAAGGTGCTCAAAGAATACGGAGAAACGATTGGGGTGCGCACCAACAATGAAGCCGAATACGAGGCGGTTGTTTTTGCCTTAAAGAAAGTGAAAGCTCTTTACGGCAAAGTCGCTTTAAAAAACAGCGAGATTGAGGTAAGGTCTGACTCCGAGCTTTTGGTCAAACAGGTGAACGGCGAATATAAAATTATGGAACCAAAAATTCAGGAATTATTTTTGGAAGTTTGGAACTTGAAAACGGAATTCAAGAAACTTAAGTTTGTGGCGGTTGGCCGTGAGAAAAACAAAGAAGCCGACAAACTCGTCAATGCAGCCCTAGATGGCCAAGTCAAAAACCAAACGCTATTTTAATTTGACAGAGATTTCTGTATTAAGATATAATAAAAATGATGGAGAATAAAAATATTACAATTGATGATTTGGCAGGAATGGTTCAAAAGGGGTTTGAAGAGACAGCAAAAAAAGACGAAGTTAATGAACGATTTGATAAGATTGAAGATCGTCTTGAGAGTATCGAGAAGTTAATCCTTGCTGATCACAAAAGAAGAATAGAAAAACTAGAGGATGAAGTGAAAGAACTAAGGGAATTACTCGCCGTAAAATAAACCGAGTAAGTTTTAGCTTTACCCAAAAAATAAAAAAGACCTGCTTGAGCAAGTCTTTTATTTTTTTAAAGAGTTACGAATTGATGGACTTACGAAATCCATCATATCTGATAGGATTTCGTAAGTCCCAAATACAAGAAAAGTGCCAAATTGGCCTTTATTTCCTCCGTTTCCAGGGGAACGCGAACCTTTTCCTTCCGAAGAAAAGGATTGCCCACACTGTGAGGGAACTGGTTATTGCCCCAATTATCCACCTTGGCCATCCGTGAACGATCAGTGGCCGATTAAGTCCTAAGAAATTAGGGCGAGCACGAGAGTTAACACTCTCGTTCTTTTTTTACTACGGATGTCTGGATTTCCGATATCCCCCTTAATTTTGGGGGATATCGGAAATCGGCAAATCGGGCTTGACACGTTTTCTGGGCTTGCTATGATTCACTTGTTTATGAGAAAAACAATTACCACCTTGAATAAAACCAGCGGTTAATAAAACTGTGTTTTTTCGTCGCAGTGACCGCTTAACCAAGGCGGTTTTTCATTTATTTTCTCGTAATGAACTTTGAAAACTGAATCAATAGTAATTAGTAACAAACGGTTATTAATTGCTAGCTAATACAGGTATATATAGCATTTAAAATGTAATTTTTATGGGCAGGCGGTGGATGCCTTGGAATATCGAGGCGATGAAGGACGTGGGGAGTCTGCGATAAGTCTCGGGGAGGTGACTCTCAACCTTTGATCCGGGAATTTCCGAATGTGCAAACACATCCTGGTGATAAATCAGGATACCGAGCATATCAATGATATGCTCGGAGCGAACCTAGGGAAGTGAAACATCCCAGTACCTAGAGGAAAAGAAAACAAATAGTTTATTCCCTTAGTAGCGGCGAGCGAAGAGGGAAGAGTCTAAACCTATTTTTTGCGCAAGCAAAGAATGGGGGTTGTAAGGGGGTAACGTCGGGGGCATTCTTGGGACTAAATTCCAGGATTGTTCTTGAGGGAGTAATTAGACGAAGTCTGGTTAGAAGAAGTACCCTGGAAAGGGACGCCATAGAGGGTAATAGCCCCGTATTTGAAAATCACTTCGCGCTCCTTGTTATCTTACTTAAGTACCTCGAGGAAAGAACGCCTTGAGGGAAGCAGGCCGGACTAACCGGCCAAGACTAAATACTACGATATTTCCGATAGTGAACCAGTACCGTGAGGGAAAGGTGAAAAGTAGGCCGTTGAGGCCGATGAAATAGATCCTGAAACCGTCTTGCTCACAACGAGTCAGAGTCCCGCTTCGGCGGGATGATGGCGTGCTTTTTGCAGAACGAACCAACGAGTCCCGACAGTTTCTTTGTTTAAACCCCTCTGGGGTGAAAGCCAAGCGAAAGCGAGCGTTAATAGCGCACAATTTCAAGAAATTGTTGGGGACCCGAAGCCAAAGCGAGCTTACCATGAACAGGATGCATCCCGCCGAAAGGCGGGAGAAGGTCCGAACCCGTGAGCCGTTCAACACTCTGGGATGATTTGTGGTAAGTAGTGAAAAGCTAATCGAGCTTGGTAATAGCTGGTTCTCTCCGAAATAGCTTTCGGGCTAGCTCCTCCATCAATACTCGGAGGTAGAGCACTGAATGGACTGCCTTGAGATTTTCTCAGGTAATTCAATCAAACTCCGAATGCCGAGTTTAAAATAGTGGAGGAAGTTGGACTGTGGGGGCTAAGCTTCACAGTCAAAAGGGGAAAAGCCCAAACCTTCATCTAAGGTCCCTAAATTGAACTAAGTGTTTAAGGAAGTGAAACTCCATTGATAGTTAGGAGGTTTGCTTAGAAGCAGTAATCCTTTAAAAAGTGCGTAATAGCTTACTAACTAAGGAGTTTTGCGCCAAAGATTCACGGGACTAAGTTCAATACCGAAGGTAAGGATTTCACCATTTATTTGGTGAAGTGGTAGGAGAGCGTTCTTAGCGCTGCGAAGCCGAAGGGTGACCGACGGTGGAGTGCTAAGAAGTGAGAATGTTGGTATGAGTAACCGCAATTAGGGTGAGACTCCCTAACACCGAAAGTCTGAGGTTTCCTTGGCAATGGTGATCATCCAAGGGTTAGGCGGAGCTAAGTCTTGTCCCGAAAGGGTCAGATGATGTACAGCCGGTTAATATTCCGGCCCTCCAGTATTTTTCTGAAGAGTGACGCGGTTTTGTAGGTCGGGCGAATTATTGGATTTTTGTTTCTGAGGCGAGCAGCCTCGGGAAAATGTTTCCCTTCGGGGAGGCAGATCCGACCGAAAAGACTGACTAGAAAAGCTCGTAGGGTTAAAAATACTGGATCCGTACCGTAAACCGACACAGGTAGACCGGCACAAGTGTGCCCAGGTGAACGGATGAAACTTCGTTAAGGAACTAGGCAATAAAGCGTCCGTAAGTTAGCGATAAGGACTGCCCTTGTTCGAAAGAACAGGGGTTGCAACAAACGTATCCCCGAGCGACTGTTTACCAAAAACACAAGTCCCTGCTAAACTCGCAAGAGGATGTATAGGGGCTGAAGCCTGACCAGTGCTGGAATGTCAAAGTTGTCGGTGTTTGCGAGCAATCGTAAACGCTGAACGACCAAAGCACCAGTGAACGTCCGCGGTAACTATAACCGTGTTAAAGTAGAAACATACGCACTGCTTTAGTAAAATCTGGCTATATGCTGGAAAATCTGTCGTATCCGGCGCTACTCTGGTATAATAAAGTAAGGAATAATAATACCTTATCATCATGCCAAGTGACAAAGCGTCCGGTGCAGACAATCAGCAGGAAAGACTAATTAAAAGTAAATTTAATTAGAATCCTCAGAGACCATACGCCAGACCCCGCTAGGCGGGGAAGATATGGCCCGAACTTCATGGCGACATGAAGAATTCCATTAAATTAATGGATCTAACAAATTGAGCGTAATCCCTTGCCGGGTAAGTTCCGGCCCGCATGAAAGGCTTAACGACTTGGGGACTGTCTCAACGAAGCGTCCGGTGAAAATGCTATGGGGGTGAAGATGCCTCCTACCTGCAGCAAGACGAAAAGACCCCGGGAGCTTTACTGTAGCCAGATATTGAGTTTTGGTTTTTGATGCGTAGCGTAGTGGGTAGACTTTGATGTCCCTTTTTCGGAAGGGGCGGAGTCGCCAATGAAACACCCATCTTTGAAAACCTTTATTCTAACTTTGCCTGCAATGGCGAACGACAGTGTTTGGCGGTCAGTTTAAGTGGGGCACTTGCCTCCTAAAAAGTAATGGAGGCGTTTAAAGGTCGGCTAGCTCCGGATGGAAATCGGAGTGGTCCTGTAAAGGGTAAAGCCGGCTTTACTGCAAGGCGGATGTGCCGCGCAGTTGGGAAACCAGAACTTAGTGAACCGATCATTTTTATTAGAAAAGTGAAAGATCATCAACCAAAAGTTACCCCGGGGATAACAGGCTAGTAGAGCCCGCGAGTTCATATCAACGGCTCTGTTCGGCACCTTATGTCTAAACATCGGGGCGCCATGACAGTAATGTCATATTAAAAATCTAGCTTATAACGGTGGACTCCATATGGTACAATGAACTAATATTGTATGGACAATACCGTGGGAAGTCAGATATTGACAAAAAAATAAAAAGCTCCAGCCAATGAGGCTAGAGCTTTACTACAGATTAATCGATTCTAACTATAGAGTGAGAGATGGGGATTGGATTGAGATAAGGCGTGGTTTCCTTGATATTCTCCTTACACTTCTCTTTAAGTGTTTTGAGTAATTCTCCTAATTGTGCGTTGAATCCTGAACTAATTGTTAAGCCAGCTAACGGTCCATGTAATTCAGTTGGTATTGTAACATTTTCTACAGGAATTTGGCCTACGCCAGTGGCATAACCAGAGAGAACGCCATTTTCATCGAACAATCCGAATATAACCGAAACCAAGAAATTACCCATTAGATCTCCCTCCTTCGCGATTACTGCTTGATAGGATAGCATAGAACTTTATTTTTGTCAATAACTTGACCCTGTAGAGACTTGTCCCAGTAAATCGGGACGGAGTCCTTCTTAGTAAAAGAAGGGCTAAAACGCTAGCCCCTATAAAATACTTTAATGTAATTTAATAGGGTGAAGATATAGTCCGATCCTCTTCGTAAGAAGAGAAAAATACCGACAAGCGATGTCGGCTCATCACATCCTGGGGGTGAAGAAGCTCCC
>MHMD01000024.1:0-4332 GCA_001819295.1 Candidatus Nealsonbacteria bacterium RIFCSPHIGHO2_02_FULL_43_13
GATGTATTCAAGAGCCTGTTCCAAGCCCATGATTTTGGGTTCTTTGAGAAGTTCGTCATGGGTGTCGCCTTTATTACGATTATTGGAAAGGGTTTTTGTCTTACAAACATTCACCCTAATATCTTCGTTTCGGGAATTTTGTCCTACCACCTGGCCTTCATAAACCTTAACCCCCGGTTCGAAAAACAAAATACCCCTGCCCTGAACATTGCCCATGCCGTAAAAATTAGTCGTACCAGTTTCGTGAGCCACCAAAGAACCCTGGGTGCCTTCTTTCCAATTGCCCGGATCTTTATCGTACTTATGAAAAATCGTATTCATGACTCCCAGGCCCTTGGTGTTGGTTAAAAATTCGTTCCTGTATCCAAAAAGACCTCTGGTGGGCACCACAAACTCGAGCAACACCGTATCGCCGATTTTTTTCATGTCCGTCATCTCCCCTTTCCGGCTGCTTAATTGCTGAATAACCGTGCCCTGAAATTCCTCCGGGGTTTCGATATAAACCTTATCAAACGGCACCATTTTTTGGCCGTTAATTTCTTTTACAATAACTTGGGGTCTCGAAACCTGGAATTCATAGCCTTCTCTTCTCAATATTTCTATTAAAATCGCCAGATGCAACTCGCCCCTACCTGAAACCGTCCAGCTCACGCTCGTTATTTCCTCAACCTTAAGAGCCACGTCGGTTTCCAATTCTTTCAGCAATCTCGTTTTGATTTGCCTCGAAGTGGAAAACTGGCTGTCTTGGCCAGCAAAAGGCGAATCATTAACCAGAAACGTCATTTTTACCGTCGGTTCTTCAATATTAATCAGGGGCAGAACCTGGGGATCTATGGGATCGGCAATGGTTTCTCCGACCGTGGCATCCGGCACTCCGGCCAAAGCCATAATATCTCCGGCCGAAACTTCGGCAGTTTCGATTCTGCCCAAACCAGAAAAAGTCATCAAAGAAGTCAAGCGGTATTTTTTTAATTCTCCTTGGCGGTTAATATGGATTATTTCTTGGCCGGCTTTAATAACACCATTGTAAACGCGCCCGATGCTGATTCTTCCCTTAAAATCATCTCCGGCAATCGAAGTGACTAACATCTGCAATGGCTTTTCCGGATCGCCCGAAGGCGCTGGAATATGCTTGATAATCGCGTCAAAAAGCGGCGAAATGTCGGTCATTTTGTTTAGATCGGGCTCCAGTCCCGCCTTGCCTTCTCGTCCTGCAGCGTAAACCACCGGGAAATCCAATGCTCTCTCACCCGCTCCTAATTCTAAGAATAAATCCATAGTCGCGTTTAAGGCAAATTCGGGTCGCACGCTGTCCCGGTCTATTTTGTTGATGACCACGATGATTTTGTGGTTGGTCTCCAGCGCTTTTTTCAAAACGAATCTCGTTTGAGGCATCGGTCCGGTTTTGGCATCAACCAAAAGCAGGCAGCCGTCGGCCATGTTTAAAACTCGCTCCACCTCTCCGCCAAAATCAGCGTGGCCCGGAGTATCAATGATGTTAATTTTGGTATCTTTGTAATAAACGGCCGCATTCTTGGAAAAAATCGTCATGGCTCTTTCTTTCTCCAATTCGTTCGTATCCATCACGCAGATTTGATCAACCAAGTCTTTTCCCAAATCGGTTTTGGATTGGCGCAGCAAAGCGTCAACCAAAGTGGTTTTACCATCATTAACGTGAGCAATAATGGCGATATTTCTGATATTAATCTCGCCCATAGTATTATTCGACAAACGTTAAAGCCACGCCTTTTTTATTGATACGGCCGGTACGTCCAATCCGATGCACGTAATCTTCGTAGGTCGCGGGCACGTCGTAATTAATGACATGGCTTACGTCAGGGATATCAAGACCTCTGGCCGCAACATCCGTTGCCACTAAAACCGTAATATAGTCTGACTTAAAAGACTCTAAGGCCTTGATGCGGCTGGCGTAATTCTTGTCTCCGTGGATGGAATCGGCTTTGAAGCCGTATCTCACCAAATTATTAGACAATCTTTCCACGCCGTGTTTAGTTCGGCCGAAAATAAGCACCTTGCGGAATTCGTCTTTCGCCAATAAATTACAAAGCGTGCCTATTTTTTGACTGCCTGAAACCCGGATGACGTCCTGATAAATATTTTCAGGCGTATCGCCGGTTTTGGCAAAAACCGTCACGGGCTTCTTAAGAAATTCGTTAACTAACAACGCAATTTCTCGGGGCATGGTGGCTGAAAAACAAAGCGCATGGCGCTTACTCGGCATTAACGACATAATGTACCTCATGTCTGCGACAAACCCCATGTCCAGCATCCGGTCGGCTTCGTCTAAAACAATCGTGGCAAAACCGGCCAGGTTAATGAACTTTCGCTGAATTAAATCTTTCAATCTGCCCGGGGTGCCGATGATGAAATGACTGCGGTAATTCTTTAATTCGGAAATTTGTCGATTAATGGAAGCTCCGCCAACGCAGCAGACGGAATAAATGTTAATGCCCCTGGAGAAACTCTTGAATTCCTGATTGATTTGCGTAGCCAATTCCCTCGTCGGCACGACAACCAATACTTTTGCTTGAGGATTCAAGATTACTTTCTGGATCAGAGGGATCAGAAAGGCGCCGGTTTTGCCCATGCCGGTATTGGCGATGCCTACGACGTCTAAGCCCTGCAAAACAGATTCAATGATTTTGTCCTGGATCGGGGTCGGCGCTTGGTATCCTTTAGCCAAAATATTAGCTTTTAATCTCTGATCGATCTTGAAATCTTCAAATTGATGAGCCGGCACAAAAACTTCCGTTTTTTGTACGAGAACGTTTTTATTGATAAACCGCTCAATACTGATTGGCTGCGCAAAACCAGGCCGTCTTTTGGGAACGCCGAAGTTGGAATGTTTGCGGAATGACTGCCTGTCGAAATGTCTTGTTGTCATAAGCAAAATAAAATGTCGCACATATCCTGCGACATTAAATCTGTTCGCGGTCTAAGTGAGATATCTTATATGTACCTATCATAGCAAATATGCAGCTTTTTGTCAACTGACGGGTTGTTGACAAGGCTGTTTGGGTCTATAATGAAGTAATTTTAAAGGTCGAACTAGTTTTTTAAAAAAGAAATACTATGTCTATAGAAATTCTCGCAACAAAGGAAATCCAAATGATCGTCCTTTTAATAGGCATTGATGTGATTTTGGGAATTATTGCGGCTCTCATGAAGAAAGAGTTCGTTCTGGGAAAGGTGGCCGGCTTTATGAAAAAAGGCGTTTTGGTGTATGTGTTCGGTTTTGCCGTCATCTCGGCGGTCGGCGAAGTTCTGCCCTCTTTGTCCATAATAGTGACCATGGCTTATTGGTTAATCCTTCTTGCCCTAATCGGCTCAATTTTGGATAATCTCGGGAAGCTCGGCCTGCCCATACCGAAAATTTTGAGAAAATAACGTTTTCGGTCAAAACGCAAAAACGGCCGTAAGGCCGTTTTTGCTTGATTACTATTGAGTCTTCAAACTTTTACGGTAGTCAGCCACGCCTTTCACAAAAGCGCTGAACTGCAAAGCGATGACGATGAGTATCATAATTAAATATACCCAATGAAGCCAATCTTCCGGCCTGTCCGGTCGGAGAAAAGCGTGATTAATCACATGGGCGCTAATGAGATAAAAAATAACGTAAGCGAGGCTGTGAAGCCATTTCCAAGACGCCACGCCCAAAAACTTAATGACCGAGCCGAAAGAAGTAGCCGTTAAAATCAGCGCTAAGAAAAGGGCCGCCAGCGCCACCAAGTCCGAAAGCCGCATCCCAACCAAATAACCCATAACATCCCATTGCTTGCCGTAAAAAATAAAGAGCATGTGGATAATTGAGACAATTGTAAACCAAATGCCCAGTTCCCCTCTCCAGCTCCAGGGCAATTGCCAGGGCAAAGCTTCAAGAGCCGGTTTCCAAAGCCTCATCAAAGGGCCGATAATCAGCGTCAGGAAAAGCAGGGTAAAAGCAACTCCGGCGATAACTCTGCCCAGCTCAATACCCAGTGAATAAAAACCGAAGCCCAGCAAAAACGACATTGAGGCCACGATAAAATGATATGAAAGTTTATTGCGTAAATCCATATTATTTAATCTCCAAAAGTTCCACTTCAAAAATCAACGTGGCATTAGGCGGAATAATTCCGCCCGCGCCTTCTTTGCCATAAGCTAATTCGGGGGCAATCGTTAATGTTCTTTTTTCGCCAATTTTCATCCCCAAAACTCCCTGCTCCCAGCCTTGGATAACTTGCCCTGCGCCTAAATTAAAGGAGAAAGGCTGTCCTCGATCTACGCTTGAATCGAATTTTAGGCCGTTTAATAAAGTGCCGGTATAATGGA
>MHMD01000024.1:4340-7330 GCA_001819295.1 Candidatus Nealsonbacteria bacterium RIFCSPHIGHO2_02_FULL_43_13
ACCAGCCCTGCCGCAATTAATAATAAAACTGTAATTAAAATTATCTTTTTCATGTCTGTTATTTTATTAATAAAATCTCTAATAACATTATAACACTGCTGATTAAAATAAGAAATGAGGCACGGTCAAAAAGACGGTGCCTCATCTAATGTTTGCTGGTTAAGAGCGGCGGGCGGGCATTAATTCCGGATATTTCGGTTGGCCGTCCCGATCGCGGAAGACGCAGAACGGCTGGGGTACGAAGCACTCACATTCTTGTCGCACGTCGCCATAACGACAATATTGCCGATGGTCATCAACGAAATAATGCTCGCAAATGCCGAAATCAACACCGAACGCGCAATGAATTTGGAAAATCAGTTCTCTGACTACGATCCTGGGCCAATCAGAGGCTTCGGGCACAAGCTCGGCAAATTTCTTATATCTCTCCTTCAGGTCAGGACAGCTGTTTAGGGCATGAACCCAATCGGCCTCATTCTTCTTTATTTTAGCTATTGCGCCCGCCACTCTAGTTCTCAAAGATGACCTCCTTAAAGTACCAATTATCCTGACACCTCATATTTATCAGGATAATTTAATCATATCGCTTCTTGCCCTCGAGTCAAGTGTTATTTATTGTTTTCCCTGTATGCATTATAAGTTCTTTCAATTTTCTTCCGGTTCTTGAAAATAATCAAAGCCGCCAGAAAAGATATTAAGGCTCCCAGCCGAATGGCAAATCCCGGGCCGAAGTGTTCGGCAAAAAAACCTATTTGAAAACTGCCCAAAGGAGAAAGCCCTAAAAACATCAGGGTGTGCAAGCTCATCACTCTGCCCCGGTATTTCTGGAGCACGGCTTTTTGGATGGTGATATTCATCATGGAAAATTGGCTTAGCAATCCCAGGCTGGCAATAAAAATAAAAACTAAAGCGAGGGGAAAGTTAACGGTAAAAGTAAAAGCCATGATGCCTGCAGTAAAAACCGCGTTGCCCCCCGAGATGAAAAGCAACGGATTCATCTTGTGGCTCATGGTCGACACCACGACCACGCCCAAAAGAGCGCCGGCGCCGGCGGCCGTATACAGATAGCTCAAGCCCACCGCTCCCTGATGAAAAATGGTTTCAGCCACCAAGGGCATAATAGTGGCATAAGACCAACCGAACACCGAAGCAACCCCTGTAAAAATCAACAGCACTTTGATGAGGGGGTGCTTCGTCGCATAAGAAACGCCTTCTTTGATGGCTAAAATGGGATGAGGACGCGCCTGATCAACCGTTTCTTTGATCCGCATGAATAAAAAGGCGCTAATAACAGCAATGTAACTCAAGCCGTTAAAGATAAAAGCCCAGCCCACACCTGCCACGGCTATTAAAAAGCCGGCTATTGACGGCCCGATGACCCTGGCGCCGTTAAAAATACCGGAATTGAGCGCAATGGCTGAAGTAAGATGCGTTTTTTTATTAATCATTTCGATCACAAATGACTGACGAGCCGGAGCGTCAACAGCGTTAACCACGCCCAGCAGAAAAGCGAGTATCGCAATTTGCCAAATACTGATTAAATGAGCAAGCGTCAATATCCCCAGCGTCAACGCTAAAATCATGGAAGAAATTTGAGTGAGCATCAGGATTCTTTTTTTGGGAAAGCGATCCACGATAACTCCGCCGACTAAAGAAAAAAGCAGTACGGGCAACGACCCGATGGCCGAGATAATTCCCAAAGCCAAAGCGGAATTCGTCAGCTCCCAAATCAGCCATCCTTGGGCGACAATCTGCAGCCACATGCCTACAAGCGAGATAAATTGACCGGCAAAATAAAATCGGTAATTTCTGCTTTGCAAAGCCGGAAAAGCGCCCGAAAACTTTCTGGCCCAGCCCAACCTTTCTCCCACGCTTAGCTCGGGACTTTGATCAATAATATAATTTTCTCTTTCTTTCATATCAGTCATTCTAACAAAAAACCGCCTGTTTGGCGATATTGTTAGAGGCCTACCTCGGCAGTTTGAGACGGATAAATGCTTCAGCGAACTTAAAACCGGCTTTTCCCCCCATTGCGACGGCTCGGGTTTTCATTCTTTGGCGTAATTTTTTAACGCTTTTAATCTGGGACTCATGGCATGACAAAGCTTTGATTTTTGTTGCAAAAGTATCGGTCACATCAATAAAATAATTGGCGTCCTCCGGCAAAAAAGAAGGCATCAGCAGCTCTTTAACCTTATGGGGCCTTAAGCCGATTTTTCTGTGTTCGGGAAAAGAAAGTAAATCTCGGGCCAGGGGATATACGGCATCCAAAACTGCCTCGCCTATCGCCCGGTGGTCAGCATGATTGATAAAGCCGTATTCTTTGAAAAAGAAACGGCTGGGATCAGAGGTAAACACAATCTCCGGCTTGTATCGCCTGATAAACCTCACGAGCTCTTCTTTGAGTTTAATATTCGGCACAAGTTCGCCGTCGTTGTAGTCCAGGAAATAAACAGACTTTACTCCCAAAACCTTAGCGGCTTTTTCCTGCTCTTTCATTCTAATCTTAGAGAGTCTTTCGGGGTTAAGAAACTTATTGCTGCTCCCCCGTTGGCCTTTGGTCGCCAGAAGATAGATAACTTGAGCTCCGGCTTTGGTTGCTTTGGCTACGGTTGCGCCAAAGCCAAAATCGTTGTCGTCCGGATGGGCGCCAATCGCCAAAATAGTTTTTCCTTTAAAATTTATTCCTTCCATTTGCTTAGCTTAGTTTTATTTTTGCCGTTTATGACGATTAAGGCGTGGAAGTCTTGATATCGTCGGAAGTCTTTTTTTAAATTTCTCTCAAATAGTTTTTGCAAAAATGCGTAGGATAAGTTCTTAGCAAGGCTTCGTTTTTTAACCAAACGCCGGGTATATTCATCTATGACAAAGACTGGTTTATCCAAAGCATAAAGCATAATGCTGTCAGCAGTTTCTGGTCCAATGCCTTTTAATTCCAACAATCGTTCTCTTCTTTCAGCTAAACTTCCGGAATCATGGCTCTTAAGCAT
>MHMD01000025.1:0-4177 GCA_001819295.1 Candidatus Nealsonbacteria bacterium RIFCSPHIGHO2_02_FULL_43_13
GTCTAATCTCTCAAGCTCTCTTACGTGCTCGGCGGGATCCGGACAACCCCGACAATGCGCTTTGTGATGTTCCACTTTACGATGGAACTCTTCCGCATTTTCTTCCCTTTTTCTGCGCGCATCTTCACATCCCATCGCTCCGGGCGGGTGGACAGCGCCACACTTGCCACAAACGTATACCATTTTATCACCTCCTTTATTTCTTTATTTTTAACGAACCGTGTCGAATATTTTATTCTATTACCACCAATAAAAAAAATCAAGCCCTTTCTGGCCTGAAAACACGTCAATCAACATCGTAAGTTGATTAGAAACCGGCGAAGGTGCGAATAATGTCGGCGGGAATAGCGGAGACCCGACCTCCGCTAGTTTCGTCAATGACGCTCAAGCCGACGACTCGGCCCTCGATATTGAATAAGGGACTGCCGGCCATCTTTGAGGTTTCTACAATATTGGTTTTGATAACGTCGCCGGCAAAACGGACAATGATGCCCGCGTTGACCGTGGCTTGCGGAGTGGTGGTGGCAAAATCCAGGCCAACCAAAAACACCGGCTCGGCCAGTTTAATTTTTGCGAGATCGACAAACCCACGGCTTTTCAAACCGCCTTTTTCCAACTTGATTAAAGCCAGATTATTTCCTAAATCCCTTTTTAATATCTGAAAAGCCGGCCATTTACCGTCGACAAAAAAGGAGAATTCCGAACCTTTAGGCACTAAATTAGCCAAGGTAACAATCAGGCCGTCGGAAGTCAAAACCAAACCCGAGCCCTCTAAAACTTCACCCGACAGAGTTTTGGTCTTAACTCCAACCACCGCCGGTAAAACGTCCTGAACCGACTCTCTGACAGCCGTATTTTCCTGGACATACATAGTTAATTCCTGCTTTTGGGTAATATAGGTCGGACTCTGCTCCAGCTTATACTGCGCAAAAAGCGGCCTTTCAATAAAGTAAGGCCACAAAATTTGATCAGCAAAAATGCCGCCGGCCATGCCGATGATAAAAATCGCTATGATTTGGAAGAGACTTTTTGCGGCCATTCTTTTTTAACGATAAGATCTTGAGGACTCCTAAAAATTATCTGGGAGTCCTGGGCATCAATAATAATTTCGTCTTTGTTTTTGATTTCACCCGAAACGATTTTAATCGCCAAAGGATCAAGCACCAGCTTCTGAATCACCCGCTTTAAGGGACGGGCTCCCAAATTGGCATCAAAGCCCTGTTCGGCCAATAAATCTTTGGCGACTTGAGTTATCTTTATTTCAATATTCTTTTGCTTTAGGCGCATAACGACTTTCTGAATCTCCAATTCCACGATCTTTTTAATTTCCGTTTTGCCGAGATGATTGAAAACGACAACCTCATCGATGCGATTCAAAAATTCCGGCCTGAAGTTTGACCGCAAAGCTTCCATAACTTTTTCTTTCAGGTTTTCATTCTCACCCGCCTCACCGTTGCCCAAAAATCCCAGAGCGCCCATTCGGGCGATATGTTCGGAACCGATGTTGGAAGTCATAATTAAAATAGTATTCCTGAAAGAAGCAACCCGGCCTTTGGCATCAGTTAAACGGCCGTCTTCCAAAATCTGTAAAAGAATATTAAAAACTTCGGGATGGGCTTTTTCCACTTCATCCAGCAAAACAACGGAGTATGGCCGGCGGCGGATCTTGTCGGTTAATTGCCCGCCTTCTTCGTAGCCGACGTAGCCCGGGGGGCTGCCGATCATTCTGCTGACCGTGTGCTTCTCCATATATTCTGACATATCTAATCTGACCAAGGCCGCCGGATCGTTGAAGAGAAACTCGGCCAAGGCTCTGGCTGTTTCGGTCTTGCCGACTCCTGTCGGCCCTAAGAACATGAAAGAGCCCATGGGCCTTGATTCTTCCGCGATCCCGGCCCGAGACCTCCTGATAGCCCGAGAAACCGCGGAAATGGCTTCTTGCTGACCAATGACTCTTTTTGTCAGAAGATCTTCCATATTTTCCAGTTTTTTCGCTTCGGCTTCGATTAAACGCGTTACCGGAATGCCGGTCCAGCGGGAAACAACCTGGGCCACATCCTCTTCGCCCACATCTTCCTTTAAAAGGCGGTTCTTTTTCTGGAAACGAATCAATTCTTTTTCTTTCTTCTGGATTTCTTTTAAAAGGTTGGGGATTTTGCCGTATTTGATTTCAGCCACTTTCTGCAAATCAGCTTCTCTTTGGGCGACTTCAGTGTGGAAATTCAAATCATCGATTTCTTTTCTCATACCCCGAACGCTTTGAATTAAATCTCTTTCGGTTTTCCATTGGAGCTCAAGAGTCTTGGCTTTTTCTTTCAAATCAGCTAATCCCCGACTAAGACCGGCTGTTTTTTTCTTGCCCGAAACGCTTTTTTCGTTCTTCAAAGATTCTTTTTCAATTTCCATCTTCTGGATTTCCTGATTCAATTGGTCAAGTTCCGCGGGCTGCGATTCGATTTCCAATCGCAAAGCGGCCGTCGCTTCATCCATTAAGTCCACGGCTTTGTCCGGCAAAAACCGGTCGGTGATGTAGCGCGCCGAAAGCTCGGCCGCGGCGACCAGCGCCGAATCTTTAATTTTAACGCCGTGATGGACTTCGTATTTTTCTTTAATGCCCCGCAAAACCGCGATCGTGTCTTCAATCGAGGGCTCTTGAACATAGATCGGCTGAAATCTTCTTTCCAGAGCTGCGTCCCGCTCAATATATTTTTGATATTCCTTCAGCGTTGTCGCGCCGATGGCTTTCAGCTCCCCTCTGGCTAAAGCCGGCTTTAAAAGATTGGAAGCGTCGATGGCTCCTTCGGCCGCGCCCGCTCCCACTAAGGTATGAAGCTCATCAATAAATAAAATATAACGGCCGCCAGCCCGGTTAACTTCTTTCAGCAAAGCCTTGATTCTGTCCTCAAATTCCCCCCGGTATCTTGTGCCGGCCACGATCGCCCCTAAATCAATGGCAATAATTTCTTTATCTTTTAAGCTTTCGGGCACATCTTTCTTGATAATTCTTTGAGCCAATCCCTCAACGACAGCGGTTTTGCCCACGCCTGCTTCACCGATCAACACCGGATTGTTTTTGGTGCGCCTCGACAAAACCTGCATCAGTCGGCGAATTTCATTTTCTCGGCCGATAACCGGATCGAGTTTGCCCGATCTTGCAAGCTGCGTTAAATTTCTGGCATACTTTTCGATCACCTGGTATTTCGACTCGGGTTCAGGATCGGTAATCCTGGTGCCACCCCTGATTTGAGCCAACTCTTTCAAAGTATCGGCGTAATTCAATTTGCCGAACTCTAAGTTCGTACCCTCGACTGATTGCAAAAAAGCGGCTTTGTCTAAAATTTCTTTGGCTTTAGTTTGAGTATCGAGCAACGCCAAAAATAAATGCTCCACGGAAATAAATTCATCGCTCATTTTGACCGACTCTTGGCGTGCCCGGTCTAAAATCTTAGCCATGTCTTGGGTCAAATAAAACTGGCCGAAAGCTTGAGGAGAAGCAATGATCGGAATTTTATCCAAAGCAGCTTTAGTTTTTTTCTTCAAGGTTTCCAAATCCACGCCGATTTTTTGGAGCAAAGTCAAAACCACGCTCCCTTCTTGCGAAACCAAAGCTAAAAGCAGATGCAAGGCATCAATTTGCTGCTGACCCAGGCTTCTGGCCGTATCCTGGGCCGAAAGTATGGCCTCTTGGGCCTTATTGGTGAAATTACCATTCATCATATTAATTTTTATCATAAAATTTCAAACTTATCAAGAAAACAAAAAGCTTCGGGGTTTCCCGAAGCTTTCTTTATTATCTTTACCTGAATAATTCTAAGTAGTCTATAATATCCCCGCAAAAAAATCAAGCCAAACAAAAAAACGGCTCCTGAGAACCGCTTTTAAAATCTTTTGTAAATTGATTTTCGGTGTTCTGCTCCATAAAGAATAACTTCTTTCTTTTTAGAATCTGCCCAAAATAAAACTCGCCAATCGCCAGCCCTGTATTTTTGCAATCCTTCCAAATCTTTAGACAGATATTTAACTGGCAAATTGGGAATTGTCGACTGACTTGCTAACCATTCTATCTTTTTAATTATTCTTTTGGCAACTTGACGATCCAATTTTCTGATATCTTTATCAAAAGTCGGAGTAGTTCTTATTTGATACATAAAAAACAGGAATTGAATCTTTAATCTTT
>MHMD01000025.1:4202-17437 GCA_001819295.1 Candidatus Nealsonbacteria bacterium RIFCSPHIGHO2_02_FULL_43_13
TAGCCCTCGTAATTTTCTCCCTAAATGTTCCTTTCTGGCTTTTTTCATCTTGCTAATAAACTTCTTATTGTGAACCAATATAAAATCCTCAAATTCGTCACTGAATTTCTCCATTCTCTGATAAGCATCAATAAATGACTCAAAAACTCTTTGAGGCACTGAAACAGTTTTTAGTTGTTTATTATTGTAGTCCATATTTATATCCTACCACAAAATTCCAAAGTAATCAAGAAAATGTCGTGGTTCAATACCTTGCGGCCACTCTCCTAATTTAAATTGTTGGATTTACGAAATCCAACATTGAGGTTGTTCGGAGTGGAGCCTCGAACAATTATTCTTCGCGTGAACCCAAGGTAGCTTCAAGCGTCATTTCTGTTTTGTCGCGCATAATCTTCAAAGTGACCTTATCGCCGGGATGGTATTTCTGGAGAAGCTTGGATAGGGAATTGTCCGCGTTAATTTTTTCGCCGTTAATCTCTAAAATAAGATCGTCTCTTTCAAGGCCGGCGGTTTGAGCTGCGCTGCCTGAAGCTACGGCCCCATCGGTTTTGTCTCCGGAAGCGTTCCTTCCCACCCAAGCGCCGTAATCAACCGGCAAGTCGAATTTTTCTTGGAGATTAGCAGTAATCAAAGCGTAATAAACGCCGAGGTACGGATAAACTATCTTGCCCGAAAAATTAACCTGATCAATATCTCTCTTGGCTTTATTGACCGGAATGGCGAAGCCGATGCTTTGAGCGTCAAGCACGGTTGCGGTATTAATGCCAATCACCTCTCCCTTCAAATTTAATAACGGTCCCCCGGAATTTCCCTTATTAATGGCGGCATCGGTCTGGATAACGTCTTCGATCGTTTCCACGAAATCACCGGAGGAGGCGGTAATTGTCCGCCCCAATCCCGAAACTACGCCTACGGACACGGTATTTCTAAACTCTCCCAAAGCATTGCCGATAGCAATAACCGTTTGGCCGATCTGCAATTTATCGGAATCGCCCAATTTCACTGTCGGGAAATCTTTTTGAGCCAAAGCGCCGTTAGCATCAATAGTTTTTTCGGTTTCAATTTTTAAAACAGCTAAATCCTGCAAAGGATCTCTGGCTAAAACTTTCGCTGAAAATTTCCGCCCGTCGTTGGTAAAAACCGTGTAGTCGGCCGCCTCGTCCAAAACCACGTGCTTGTTGGTTAAAACCGTGCCGTCTCCAGAAACGATAAAACCGGTGCCTGAGCCGATATCCTGTCTTTGAGTCCCTTTTTGGCGATATTGATAAGAAAAAGGATTGAGGTAATATTGCTCATAAACCGGCAAGTCCTTAGAAATGACGATATTAACAACAGCCGGCGAAACATCATTGACCGCCTTAATAATAGCTTCTTCTTGGGTTGTTTGGGGAACATATTGTTTCTCGATTATCTTCTCCAGGCCGGGCACATTCGAAAGATAACTCTTAAGCTCAAAATAGAAAAGCGAACCGGAAAAAGCCCCGGCTAAAAATCCGAAAAAAGAAGCAAGTAAAATAGTTATAATTATCGGCTTCGGTTTGAAAGAATTTGTCCATTTAAAATTAAATGGCGGCAAATCGTAAAGCGACATAAAATTTACTTTTTTGATTTTTTGAGATAATCATCGATCGCCGCCTTCAAAGCCGCTTGAGCCAGTTTGGCGCAATGCATTTTGACCGGCGGAATCGGACCGATTTCTTTAACGATTGTTTCAAAGCCGACTTTTTGGGCTTCTTCAAATGTTTTGCCCTTAACTAAATCGCAAATCATGTCTGAAATGGCAATCGCGTGGCCGCAGCCTATTGTCTCAAATTTGGCGTCTTTGATTATCTCCCGGCCGTCCTGCTTTGCCACCTTAATGTAAAGATTCATCAAATCGCCGCAACGCAGGTTCTGCGTGTCGCCGATACCATCCGCATCTTTAATTTTACCGAGATTTCTCGGATGAATAAACCGTTCGAGTATTTTTTTTGTATAATAAGGCTGTTCCATAATATTACGAATGATAACCGGAAATCTTTCTTAACCTCTGAATGACCGTCGGTAAAACCTTAAATACCTTTTCGATATCTTGCTGGGTCGTCAATTTGCCTAAGGTCAATCTTAAAGAACCGTGAGCCTGCTCTTCCGAAAGACCCATGGCCAAAAGCACATGCGACGGCTCTAAGCTGCCCGAAGAACAGGCTGATCCGGTAGAAGCGGCGATGCCTTTTTGGTCGAGCATCACGATAATCGCTTCGCCTTCAGCCCCGTCAAAACTAATATTAACATTATTGGCTAATCTCTGGGTTAAAGAGCCGTTTAATCTGGAGCCCGGAATAATTTTCAAAATGGTTTTGATCAGCTTATCTCTGAATTGCCTGATCTTAATGTTCTGAATTTTTAATTTTGGATTTTGAATTTCTTTAATGGCCTGGCCCAAGCCAACGATGCCAGCCACATTTTCCGTTCCCGACCTTAAACCTCTTTCGTGCCCTCCGCCGTAAATCACAGGAGCAATCGGCGTACCTTTTTTAACATAAAGAGCGCCGATTCCCTTAGGCCCGTAAATTTTATGGGCGCTCAAAGTTAAAAGATCGACTCCCAACTTTTTAACATCGCAGTCTAAGAAATTCGCCGCCTGAACCGCATCAGTGTGAAAATAGATTTTGGACATGCGATGTCCACTGGACATCGCATGTCCAATCAGCTCGCCAATCTCGGCAATCGGCTGAATAGTGCCGACCTCATTGTTGGCATATATAATCGAGACCAGGAGAGTATTCGGCCTCAATGCTTTTTTAAGCTCGGCGATTTCAACAACGCCGTCTTTGTTAACGGGCAGATAAGTAATTTCGGCCCCCTGTTTTTCCAATTCGCGGCAAGATTCCAAAACAGCCGGATGCTCAATTTGCGAAGTGATGATATGGGGCTTGGTAATCTTCGACGCTTTAACCGTCCCAAAAATTGCGAGATTATCAGCTTCGGTAGCCGATCCCGTAAAAACTATTTCTTCGGATTCGCAACCCAAAAATTCGGCCACGCTTTGACGGGCGCCGCCAATAGCCATGCTCGCTTTTTGGCCAAAATTATGGATAGAAGACGGATTGCCAAAATCTTTTTTGAGAAAGACCGACATCGCCCTCGTAACTTTCGGGTCGCAAGGCGTTGTCGCCGCATAATCTAAATAAGTCTTAGGCATAAGTATCTTGTATTATAGTCGGATTTGCTCTAAATATCAAGGTTTTTGATGCCTTACCTTATCGGTAACCCAAAAACCCATATATTTGCCCAGCATCAGCCTGGTTTGGGCCTCAATGGCGGGAATGGATCCGAAAATTATCAGAGAAAAAGGCAGGAAAATCCACTGGGAGATCATCAATAGATTCTTACGCTTGTCCGGGGCATGAAGATTGAAACGAAGCAAAAGAGTGCCGACGAAAACACACACCAAAATTCCGGACAAAGCTATAGTCATCAGTCCTTGGACTGCCTGGGGAAGATTATAAGACAAAAGCGTGTTATTGAATTCCAGGCCCCCCAGCCAAAGAGGCAGCCACCCTAAAAACAGGAGAAGCAGGGCGTTGGTTCCCCAAGCCCAAAAAGATTCGATCATCAGGAAAGCATAATTAAATTTTTTATGGAAAGGTATTTTTTTGTTCTTAAGAAATCCGAAGATAAGATAGGAAATGCCCTCCGACCCCCAGGCCCATCTCCGCTGCTGTTTGTATTGGTTGACGATAGTTTGCCAGATGCTTCCTCCGACGCAAGAGTCCATAGAAACGGGGTAATGAATGGGAATTATTTGATAGTCGCCTTCATAAAATAAAAACGCCTTCCAAAACACTCCCGCGTCTTCTGAAACTACGTTAGTCTGCCAAAAATCCATCTCCGCCAATGTTTTAAAGCCCATGGAGTGAGAAGAATAGGTGGTAATTTTCTCCGGACGCTGCTGCTGCATCATTTGCCAAAAAACATTAGAAGAAGAAACGACCCGGGAAAAAAACGGCGCTTCGTAGAAATTATTAAAGTAAAGAGGAATCGGCTGGAAGCTGGATCTTAAGTGATTGGGACTTGTTAAATAGTAATAGGCAAGACAGGAAAAATATTTCGGGTAAACTTGAGCGTCGACATCGAAAGAAGAAACAATAATGTTTTCGTACGATATTCCCAACGGATCAATGACCTCTTCTTTGGCTCTATTCCCGGCCCAGCTTTCATTCGAGCCTTTGCCGGCAATCTCCCCGCTAATGTCTTTGGGGTGCTCTGTAACTAAAAATTTAAAAAACTTATTGCCGTATTCTTTTGAAATGGCCTCGGCCACTTCTTTGGCGGATTCTCCCGCCCTTTTTTCGGTGGCTAAAACCACGATCATTCTCTCCTTGGGATAATCTGACTCAAGCAACGCCCTGAAAGATTCTCGGACCAACCCCAAACCCTCCTTATACATGGGAAAAATGATCAAATGATATATTTTGTGCCAATCCTTGCCCGGATCGCCCTTCGCCAACTCATCTAATTTTTCGATCCAGTTTATTCTTAGATTAGCGCTCATTTTATAGTACGCGGGAATAACGTGCAGGGTAAAATGGAATGTCCTTAAGACCCAATAAACACTGAAAACCATAATGAAATAGGCTACCCAAACGGGCTTTAACCAAGAAAAAAGGAACATGCCCATTAAGGTTGTCCAAACTAAAGTTCCCGGTAAAATTTCTAGAAACCGGTAAATAAATCTTTCTTTCGGGTCTTTTAGATCCGCGGCTCGGCCGACTTTAAGATAGTACTTGTCGTCAGGATTCATCAATAATTACTTATCGATGTTTTTCTTTATTCTAAAAATACCGGCAGCATCAGCGAATAAACCCGTCGCCAGGGTAAAAAACAAAAATAAAACAAAAATTACGAGCCATTCTTTCAATAATGTCGCGCTGATTGAAAACTTGATGTAAAACAGGGCGGATATAAGAAAGGCAAACCAATAATCAATCGGCAAATGCAAAAACCATTTTTTGTGCCACCAGACTTTTTCTGCCCAAAAATCACGAAAGTCATACCGCGGGTTAACCACGAACCATAAAAAATCCCAAACAACAATTACTAAGAAAAACAGAGAAATAGTAGTTAGTTCAGAAGACCAATTCCAATTCTGGCCGGCAAAATAGGGATAATGGAAAAATAACAGAACCAAGTTAAAAATCAACACGTGATAGAGAGTAAGCTCTCTTCCCGACATGATCTTTCGGTAAAAACGGGCGTACCACGCCTCCGGCCGCGGCCGCCAGGTTGGCAATTTGGCCGCCCAGCCGAAGCCCCCCTCTATTTGCGTTTCTAGGGACGCTAAAACCAAAGAGAAAAAGCAAAGAAATAATATTTGAGCAATTAAATCAAAATTCATAAAGCTTTATTTAAATAATTTTTTTGCTTCGTTCCAAATTTCGGGGTTAGCTTTTGTCTCTTTCAGCCAATACCACCATTCCGCGCCCCATAGATAAAACGTATCAAGGCCTGTGCTTCTGGCAAATTCAATATTTTCTTGGAAAAACTGTAGATTCATCGTTTTCCCCTGCTCTTCGAGGGAACAATCACGAATCCCCTGCTCGCACCAGGGTTCTGACTGCAGCTCCCCTCCAATTACTTCCTTGTTGAAAAAATTCTTGATAATTTGGGATTTTCTCCAGTAAAAAACAGGCTTTAGGGGATAAGCAAAATAGGTCCGGATTTCTTTAAACCAAACCCTGCGATGCAGCGTAGTGCTCACAATGTCTCCAAGTTTGGCCGCGGTAATCCAAAAAGAAAACTCGCCAGTATCAGAAACAATCACGGGCCTTGAAGCATCCAATGATTTTGCCAAAGCTATCTCTTTTTTTAAGAACTCCTTGTCGGTCCAGGGACATTCCCCAAAAGGAAAGAAGGGTTCGTTTTCCACCTGCCAAGCCCAAATATTTTCCGAATCACGGTACCGCAAAACGATTTCTTTGAGAAGATTAAGAACTTTTTCCTGCTGCTCCGATTTTTTCAAGCCTTGGGCCCAATCAGGAATGCGGCACTCCGGCCAGCGGCCGGTCTTTATCCCCATCACTAAAAAAACGGACGCCCCTTTTTCTTCAGCTATCCTAATTTGCCAATCCAGATCGTTAAAATTATATTTCCTTTCCTGGGGTTCAATTAAATCCCATTGGCTGGTTATTTTTATCTTTTTTGCTCCTAGGTCGTCAATCAGAGCCAGATAAGTTTTTTGCCAATCCAAGCCCAGATATTCGGCGTGCCGCTGGGAAAAATTAACTCCCCAGGCGATTTTTTCTGCCCTGGGCGCCGATCCAATGAAAAAATAACCGACGAGAATCAAGAATAAAACGGCCAGTCCGAGTAAAATTTTCTTTATATTTTTTTTCATTTAAAGATTGAGGGCTAAAATTGCCAATCCGCCGCCGATAATCAAGATAGCGATAACTTTTTGGAAGATTATTTCTCTTGAAATTTCTTCTTTAAAGAGCCTTGGGAGCTTCAGGGAAAAAAAGATAGTTAAAATCAGCAAAAAGGCGTATTGCACCCCCTGCAGAGCATTAATAAAGGCGACATAGGCCAGGGGAGCCAAGGCAATCGCCCAATTTTGTAGAATATTTCCGCCGGCCCCCGCCCCCTGATTGAGAAGAAATACGACTGTTGTTTTTTTGCGAGCGACGGCTTCTTTTTTCTTAAAGACCTCGGCTAAAATTTCTTTCCCAAAAAGAAAAAGAAAAAACATGCTGGCCAGAAAACTTCCCGCCTTTATCCAAATAAAACCCGACCAAAATGTCTGCTCCAAATAAACGTATTTTGCCGAAACAAAAGAAAGCGCAATAAGAACGGCCGCTATCAGGGATATTTTTATGCTGGCCCAGGACAATTTCTGGGATCGCTCCCAGGTAAGCAGGACCGAACCAGCCACCAGCAGCAGGAACGCCAGAAAATCTTTAAGGGCTATGGCCTCCTGACCGCCAGAAAAAATAAAAATAAATAAAAAGCTGAAAATGGGTACCAGGCCGCCCACGGCCGGCACGATCCTTGAAGGTTCAAAAAGATGCAGTCCCTTGAAAAACCAATAAAGACCAAAAACAAAAAGAGCTCCCGAAGCCAGGGCTAAAAAAATCTGAAAAGGACCGGGAATCACAAAACCGGTAAGGGGAATGAGAAACAAGGCAAAAATCTGGAGCGTTCCTATGTAAAAAATATAGGTTTTGGGGCTGGGAATGGGGCCGACCAAAAGCCATTTATCGGTCAGGGAAACAACCGCCAAAATTAAATAAGCAGAAACGGCGGCAATCAACCAAAGCATATTTTTTTGATGTTAAATGTGCCCATTTTTTCTCCCTCAACAAAGCCCTGCATCGCAGCTTCGGCCAAGAAGCCCCGGTTCAGCCAATCGAAAAGCCATTCATTGATATAATTAACATCTTTTTGCAGAAGACCGAAACCTGAATTTAAAAGCCAGCGCTGGTTAAAGTCTTCCTGCGAGCCAATCGGCGGAGCAATAATAATGGGTATCCCCAAAGCCGCATAAAAAGAAAGCTCCGAGGGCTTGGTCCATAAAATATCGGCCCTCCGAAGCGCCTGGTTGAATTTCTGGAAATACCCTTCCATCGTGTCGTCAAAGATAATCTCCACATCCAGCCTCTTCGTATTCTCCAGAAAATAATCTTTGATTTTCGGCCTGACGCCGGCCACCAGAATGACTTTGATTTTGCCAGTTTTGATTTCCCGAGTCAAATTTTTGACTATCTTAACGCCGAGATCTTTTTGCGCTCCAGCCCCGCCGACAGCAAACATTAAAGTTAAAGGATGATTTGACTTCTGGGGGAGCCGGCCCAATTTTAAATTAATCAGTTCTTTATAATTTTTAAAATAATTCTTGCTAGGATCGAGGTTCACTAATCGATTCTTTAAATCAGCTTTAAGCACATCCATTTTTTGAGAGCCGATATTTTCTTCGGGCAAAGGATAACCGGTTAAAAAAATATTTTTAGACTTAACGCCATAAAGTTTTAAGCGCTCCGCCACTCTTTCGGTAGGAGCAAAATATTTTATTCTGCTTTTTTTAGGATTTAAAGGCGCCCAAGTTCTGGAAATATCGGTATCGCAAACAACGCAATATATTTCGCCCGGATATTTAAAGTGCTCGGCCATGAAAACTGCGGTAAAAAAAGTGGCGATAATGGGCAAGGGCTTCTTCCCTGAACGTAGTTGAAGGGTTTTAATTAAATGCTCTCCCCAACCCTTATTGATCGGCGCAAGCGTTTGCTTTAATTGAAAATTGGGCTTTGATAAATCGCGCTTCGGATAAAAATTCAAAATTCTTTGAATTTTATTAAAAAGTCCGAAGACTAACGGCCCGATAATGGGCGTTCTGGTAAATGCGGAAACGAACTCGTAGCCATCTTTGGCTCTTTTCCAAGCGATTCTATCTTCCTCGGAAATTCCTTCGTAATTATTGGCGTTGATAACTTTTTCGCCAACAGCCAAATGCCTTAAGGGATAAGCTGTTCTTTGATGACCATAACCCATATCTACGGCAATGACCCACGCTGTTTTTTTCATATAATTATTTCATCTTACCAAATTTTAGGGAATTTTGAAAATATATCAATAATGCTCGTAATGTAGCTTAAAGAAAGCCAAACCGGCCAGGATAAAACATAACCCAGCGGCCAGAAAATCATCGCAGCTAATCCGAAAATAAAAACAATAATGGTTATCGGCGCCAAAAAGGGTACGATCAAGATATTGGCAATCGGCGAAAGTATGGGGATATATCCAAAATTATAGATTAAAACCGGCAGGGTAAAAGTTTGCGCGGCTAGGGTTGCCGCCAACGTAGCTCTTAAGGGAAAAATCTTTGGGTCGGGCAAGCGCTTTAGCCATTTAGCCATACTCGGCTGGAGATAGATTATGCCCAAGACTGCCAAAAAAGAAAGCTGGAACCCTACATCAAGTCTTAAAATCAAAGGATTAACAAACAGCATTACAGTTGCTGCAAAAACTACGGCTCTCCCCGCCGAAGATAATTTGCCCAAATACTGGGCGCAAAGTAAAATGCCGCCCATGATGCCAGCCCGCACTGCCGAGGCCGGAGCCCCGATCATCAAAATATACAAAATAAGTAATCCGGCAGAAAAATAAAAAGCTTGTTTCCTCCAAAAACCCAAACCTAAAAAAGCATTTAAAACCAAAAGGGTAATAATGCTGATATTCATCCCGGAGACAGCGACAATATGGCGCGTACCGGTGGAATTTAATTTCTCGCGCCACTCTTTTGAAATACCGCCTTCGTCGCCAAAAATTAAGGCTTCCAAAATCCCGGACTCGGGCGGAGAAATAAACCGGCGGATCGATTCCTTGAATTTATTTTTAAAAGACAATAAAAATTTTATTACTGGGCTGCCTGAGCCCGAGCTTAAAACCTCAATCTTGGGCCAGCTCATCACTGTAAAAATTCCGTCTTTTTTGAGGTAATCTTTGTAATTAAACTCGTCAAAAACGGGCGGTGCTTCCAATCTCCCCGTGATTTTTAATTTATCGCCATACCGATATTCGGGATATCGATCGGTTGTCACTAAAACCTTCGCTGAATCTGTTTTTACTGTTAATTTGGTGCTTTTTTCTCCGATCTTCGGTTCGGCTGCTATTTGACCGATAAAACTCACGTCTCTTTCGACTATTTGCGGAATTGCCAAAACAACTGACTGATAACGCCAAGCTCCGGCGGTCAGAAATAGCAGACAAAAACCGACCACAACGAACTTTTTGCGGCCCCAAAAAACTGATACTAAAAATACTCCAAAAATTAAAATCCCCAGCAAGAACGGCTGGGGCAATAAAAATATCGAATTAGTAAAAATCCCTGCGACAAACGAGAGGCAGAGATAGAGAAAAACTTGGGATTTCGTCATTATCTTATCTCGCAAATTTCAAATAGCGGGGCGATCGCTTTCTGAATATCCAGAAGGTCTTCGTTTGAATACGGCTTTTGATTTTCAAAGGACGGATTTACCGTTTTTTCCGACCGAAAATTCTGCAAATAATATCTTTTAGCCGGCGACAGCCACTTAGCTATTTCAATAATATCTTCTTTGGCGTGAATTGTCGGCACAACGGTCGTGCGGAATTCGTAGTCAACGCCCGAATTTTTAATAAGCTCTACGCTCTCTTTAATTTTAGCCAAATCTGTTTTTACGCCCGTGGCCTCATTATATTTTTGAAATTGTTTTACGTCCATAGCTACGTAATCTAAAAGGCGATCTTTGAACAATTCCTGAAGAGCGCGGGGATCGGAGCCGTTGGTGTCGAGCTTCACTAAAAAATTCATTTTTTTGATTTTTTCAACAAATTGCGGCAAATCTTCTTGGGTTGTCGGCTCGCCTCCGCAAACCACTACGCCCGACAACAGATCTTGCCGAGTTTCCAGAAAATCAAAAAATTGCTTCTCGGAGATTTTGGGCTGGACTTCAATATTTTGAGGCAAGACGAGCTCTTTGGAATAACACCACGGGCATCTGAAATTGCAGCCGCTGAGAAAAACCGTGCAAGCCAAGCGGCCCGGAAAATCGATAAGAGTTAATTTTTGTAATCCGCCTAAAATCATTTTACTTGAGCGAACTCGGGGATATTAAGCACCTTCCGATCTTTGAATTCTTCCTGTTTCCCTTTGTTCCATTGTTGCACTAATCTAAGATAGCCGACAATCCTGGAATAAACTTCGCAGGGCTGTTTGACAACACATTTAGGGCATTCAAAGTGTTGCCCAGACAAATAGCCGTGAGTCGGACAAATGGAGAAAGTCGGGGTAAGAGTGACATAAGGCAAGCGGAAAGTCTCAAAAACCTTTTTGATTAAAGCTTTGACTGTTCGGATATCGGAAATTTGCTCGCCCAAGAAAAGATGAACGACCGTCCCGCCGGTAAATTTCGTTTGCAAATCGTCTTGAAGCTTCAAAACTTCAAACATGTCGTCGGTATAATTAACCGGCAGATGAATGGAATTCGTATAATAAGGTTCATTCTGGCCAGCGGTAATAATGTCGGGATATTTTTCCCTGTCTTTCTTGGCTAATCGGTAAGCGGTAGATTCGGCGGGAGTTGCTTCCAAATTATAAAGATTGCCGGTTTCGTTCTGATATCCAACGAGTTTATTTCTCATAAAATCCAAAACTTCGCTCGCAAACTTTTTACCCCTAGAGGAGCCTGTATTCTCTCCCATAAAGTTCTGCAAGGCTTCGTTCATCCCGACCAACCCGATCGTCGAAAAATGATTACCCCAATAATTATTCCTCATCTGCTTAATATTCGAAAGATAATGTTTTGAATAAGGATAAAGACCTTTTTCCATGAAGTTCTCGAGCGCCTTTCTTTTAATTTCCAATGATTCTTTGGCAATATCCATAATCTTGGCGAGCCTATCAAAAAATTCTTTTTTAGTCTTGGAAAGGTAGCCGATTCTAGGCAGATTAACGGTGACGACCCCGATACTTCCGGTTAAGGGCTGCGAACCGAAAAGCCCCCCGCCTCTTTTGTAAAGTTCGCGGTTGTCGAGCTTCAATCGGCAGCACATGCTTCTCGTATCTTCCGGCTTCATGTCCGAATTAATGAAGTTGCTGAAATAATTGATGCCATATTTCGCGGTCGCTTCCCACATCGGATCCAGATTTTTATCGTCCCAATCGAAATCTTTGGTGATATTGACCGTCGGAATGGGGAAAGTAAACGGCCTCCCTTTGGCATCGCCCTCCATTAAAACTTCGTAAAAAGCGCGGTTCATGATATTCATTTCCTCCTGAAATTCGCCGTAGGTTTCCTTTTGGGGTTGGCCGCCGATCAGCACGGGCTGCGAAGCCAAGGCCGGAGACGGCTTGATGTCCACGGTGATATTGGTGAAAGGATTTTGGAAGCCGACCCTGGTCGGAATGGAACAATTAAACAAAAACTCCTGCAAAGATTGCTTAACTTGATTGTAATTAAGATTATCGTATCTGATAAATGGAGCTAAAAGCGTATCAAAACTTGAGACGGCCTGGGCTCCCGCCGACTCGCCCTGCAAAGTATAAAAAAAATTAACCAGCTGCCCCAAAGCGGTCCTGAAGTGCTTAGCCGGCTTTGATTCCATTTTTCCTCTCACGCCGCCAAAGCCCCGTAACAGCAAGTCGTAAAGATCCCAGCCGCAGCAATAACTCGCCAAAGTATCCAGATTATGAATATGGAAATCGCCCGATTCGGAGGCTTCCCTAACCTCTTTAGGATAAATCCTGTTTAACCAATATTTTTTCGTTAAAGCCGATACGCCGTAGTGGTTCAGTCCTTGCAAAGAATAAGCCATATTGGCATTCTCGTAAACCTGCCAATCCAGTTCTTTGATGTACTTATCAATCATTTCCAAAGAATCGTCGAGGCTGCCAGCCGCTTCCCTGATTTTTCTTCTTTGCTCCCGATAAAGGATGTAAGCCTTGGCCGTTTCAACAAAATTCTCTGAAATCAAAACCTCCTCAACAATGTCCTGGATTTGTTCGATTTCAGGAATTTCGTCCGCTTTGAATCTCCGGTTCAGCAATTCCACCACTTTGTCGGAAAGTTTTTTCGATTCTTCACCGTCGCCCTGCTCAGCTGCAGTCACGGCCTTCGAAATGGCGCCAGTAATTTTTTGCTGGTCAAAAGCAACAATCGTCCCGTCTCTTTTTTTAATTCTTTTGATTCTATTTTCCATTCGAGATGAAAAAATCTCTTCTTAAAAGAGAAATTCTTAATAATGATTACTCCATTTTACCTTGCCCCTACAACGCGGTCAAACCTTGTCAAACGACTCTGAAATTCCTGACTTATCCACAGAGCTGTTTTATTCTTAGTTATTCGTTCTTGACTTTTTTTTGACAATCTGCTATAATTATGGCGTTATGGGTTCCTTGAAAATTGTGGTTCAGAACCACGAAGCGAGCGTTTTGGACGTCCCACCAGGACGGGATTTCTAAAATGCTCGTTTCGTGAAGAGATAAGCCGTAAGCCCGGACGAATCGGGTAATAAAAGGAGGTGTGTCATGAAAAACATGGCGCGTCAGACAGAGGACTTTGGTCGTGATTATGGACTCATTCATGAAGTGGTCGTAACTGGCCGTAAAGCGGGAGCGGGCCGGGAATTTTGGGGAAAGCTCGCCCATGACGAGGAACTCTTTAAAAAAGTTGTTTCTGTCGTCATTAGCGGATTCGAGCCAACGACCAACCAGAAGCGTGCCC
>MHMD01000026.1:0-5104 GCA_001819295.1 Candidatus Nealsonbacteria bacterium RIFCSPHIGHO2_02_FULL_43_13
CCCTTTCCAATAATCGTAATAAAGGCGACACCCATGACGAACTTCTCAAAGAACCCAAAATCATGGGCTTGGAACAGGCTCTTGAATACATCAAAGACGATGAATTAGTTGAGGTGACTCCCAAAAACATCCGCATCAGAAAAGTATTTTTGGACGAAATCAGCGCAAAAAGAGCCGCTCGGAAAGAAAAAGCGGAGCAATAAAAAAACGACTCATTGATTTGAGCCGTTTTTTCGTGCTTGACAAAGATTAATTTTCATGTACGCTAATACTGCCGTTTAGATTGGCTAAACGAGTACTTTGACAAGGAGGTTCTACAATGGGTAGAATCCATTTGACGCTCTCAGGGAATTCGTTTCACAGCAACGTGACGCCAGAACGCTGGAGACAAATGTTCAAGGAAAAAGCGGGGATTGAAGCAATCGTCGCAAGCGAAGTTCCTGTGTCGATGAGCTACCAGCGAATTGACTTTGAAATCATGCCGTGGCTGAAAGAAATTCTCGAATCTAAAGATTCGTACTCGTGCGTTGAGCTTCTGCGGGCCCCTTATAGCCACTCGCTCCTTCCGCTCATGCATCCTCGACAAGGTGAGTGGGAAATGAGACGAGGATACGCGACTTTTAATGTTTTTTGCTGGTTCTTCCCAGAATTTTACGTGCCGGAAGGGGAATTATTCCACCGCTATGCTTTCAGCTTCTTCGTTTTAGGCTCCAATTCAGTGGTCTACAGCGAAGGAGAGCATCCTGGCGCCATGGTTCTCCGCAACAATATCACAAAGCATAATGCCATCGGCTACGCGGGTAAGATTGGACTGGTAATGCGAGAACCGAATTTCTTGAAAGAGTTCTTCACATTCCAGCGAGAGCTTTCGGAACAGTCGCTTGAAACCCTGCTCAAGGCCATTGAGAAAATCGCCATGGAAACCCCCGAAGATTACGTATGCATAACGCCGATTGATATTGAAGCCCCCTATGTCGGTTCCTGGGGAGGAGCGTTGGTTTGGGAAAGATTTTTCAATGGCATTAAGCAAAGCGGCCTTTCCAAGCACTTCATCTCCGTAAGGGAAGCAGAACGCATGCTCGAACCGCAAGCCGTAAAAATCGGCAGGCCACACCGCGAGCTCGGGCAAAAGTGGCTCAAGTATGAAGCGCAATTCCGGCATATGGCATGGTTGGCAAACTATGTTCCGGATACCGAGCGAGAACACAAAATCTTAGCTCTTGCGGCAACGTCCGATGTGCTTTCTGGATTGGAAACCAAAATTTCCCAGTTAAAAGGGCCGCGGATTCTGCAGGCAAAAGACTCGAACGGCAACGCAAAAGAAATCACGATCGGATTCAATCAAGACGTGATCGACGCGTGCATGGCCGCTAGGTTCGCGCTTGTCGACAAACAACCGCTTATCCGCAAGATTCAAAAGACATGCGATTGTTCGTCGCTCCAGATTCAGCGCATTCTTTCCTGGGCCGAACAAAACAATCTATAGCGCAAAGCAAAAAGAAAGGGGGTTCTCGTGTTACGAGAACCCCCTCTGTTCTTGACAGAGGTTATTGAAATGGTTATTGTGAAATATCCGCCAGCAGGCGGAATTAAAAAAAGACCCAACAGGGTCAAAAGGGGGACAAAATGACAGAGGCCAAAGAGAAGATCAAGGAGTTCAAGCAAACAATGGGGATCAAAGGGATCGTCAACAAAGTCAGATATAGCGTTTACGAAGCTATGGTTGCTTTCGACGATTATCCAACGCTTGAGGTGAGACAAGGAATCATAAGACATTGGCTGGACGATTCCATCAGAATCTTCGACCAGCATGCCGATTGGATAGAACAGCGGATTCTTGACTTGAAAGAGGAAGAGGTGAAAACAAGGCAGAGTCTGCATTTTTGGGAAGATTTGCTGAATTGGTATATTTTCAATACTTCTTCGGTCAGTCGCGCCATGAATTTTGCCATCGGGCTCACTCAAAATAATTTCGGCGGTTCGCCGGGATTTTTATACCGGTCAAATATCCTTAAGCTTGTCGTGGGAAAGTTGGAAAGAACGTCGCATATTTATCAAAGCATTGAAATGCCTTCTGTAAAGCTATTTTTGGAATCATTCCTGGTGAAAGCATACCAGCCGAATTCTACCATCTCCGATTCTGCGATGGTTGACATCAAGCGGGTGGTTCGCTGTGCCATCAGTGTGGGGGATTGGCATTTTCTGCCCCAAATCGAGCTGGTTCTTTACAAGCTATCTAACCAAAGAAGGTCGAAAAGATACGACTTTAAGCAGGAAGCCGAGATTCTGGAAAATATAGCATTTTTGAGGGAAGCCGTGCGGTTCTTCAGGGAAAAGACAGAAGAAGTTAAAGACGCGTAACAAGTAGGTCAAGATACGAGCGAAGAAGGGGTTTAAGCCTTGAGTTTAAGCCCCTTTTTGTTAGAATAAAACATATGCCGTTATCAATCGGAATCGTGGGTTTGCCCAACGTGGGGAAGTCCACGTTATTTCAAACCATTACTAAAATCCAGGTCAATATCGCTAATTATCCTTTTTGCACCATTGATCCCAATGTGGGCGTAGTTGCCGTGCCCGACGAAAGAGTAGATAAATTAGCGGAATTAACAAAGTCAGTAAAAAAGATTTATACCACGATTGAGTTTTATGATATTGCCGGCTTGGTTAAGGGAGCCAATAAGGGCGAGGGCTTGGGCAACAAGTTTTTGGCCAACATCAGGGAAACCGATGCCATTATTTACGTTTTGCGCGCTTTTTTAGAGAAAGATATTGTGAACACCCGCCAGGAAGTTAATCCCGTCGCCGAAAAAGAAATTCTGGATACGGAATTAATTTTAAAAGATTCAGAAACCGTAGAAAAAAGAATGCACGCTCTCTCGGGCGATTTCCGAGCCGGAAAAAAAGATGCTGTTAAGGAGTACGAGGTATTAGAAAAAGTTAAAGGATTTTTAGATCAGGGCAAAATTCTTATTGAGCAGGGCTTCAGCGAGGAAGAGGAGAAAATCATCGCCCAGTACCAGTTATTGACGGCAAAACCCAGGTTTTATTTGCTCAACGGCCGCGACGAAGAAGTGCCTCAAAGCATCATCGAAGAATTTAAAAAGAACAATTGGCAGTTCTTGATTGTGGACGTTTTGACCGAATTCGGAGCCACCGATCTTACCCGGGAAGAAAGAATTTCTTTGGGCTTGCCCGAAGAATCAGAAATGGGCCTTTTAATCAAGAAAGCTTATGAAATTTTGGGACTGATCACGTTTTTAACCACGGGTCCGGACGAAACAAGAGCTTGGACGCTGAAGAAAGGATCTTTGGCTCCGCAAGCCGGGGGAGCCATCCATACTGATTTTGAATCTCATTTTATCAAGGCCGAAGTTATTAATTGGCAAACGCTTTTGGACGCTAGCGGGTTTATTAAAGCCCGGGAAAAAGGCCTCATCCGCACCGAAGGCAAAGAGTACCTCGTACAGGACGGCGACGTCATCGAAATCAAACACAACGCCTAGAAAACTCGCCCGAAAGGGCGAGTTTTTCTAACTTGACAAGCTTTATGTTTAATGCTAGTATATTTTAGTTAAAGCGCTCATTTAAAATTAGGAGGTATCTAGAGAATTGAATATTTGAAAGATTGATTAGCGTCAAAAAAATAGAAAGGAAAAGGAGGAACAGCAAAAATGAATAGTGGCAAGGTGGTTAAATGGTTTCTTATCGGGGTCGTGGCGATTATCGTTCTTGGGGTAGTGGGCTTCGGAATCAATATGATTTTCCGCCCATTCCAGACAATTGAGAAGGTTACTGATCCGGACCGGGCTCTCTATAGTTACGAGTGGTTTTTCAACACGAAGGCATCGGCGGACAGTTATGCCGCCCAAATTAAAGTGGCTTCAGCGGCAGTTGAAACCTTTAAGCAAGACCATGCCGGCAACCTGGAGAGCTATCAAAACAGCACGGAGTTGTCGAGGTTGCGAGCGGTGGAGCAAGGGCTGAGGAACCAACTCATCACCACAGTGAACCAGTACAACGCCAACGCCCAGAACAAAACCCGAAGTATTTTCAAAGACTGGAATCTGCCGGCTTCGTTAACGGTGACCCAGGACGGCAGAGTGGTAGGAAACTATTAGAAGGAGGAAAAAAGATGAAAAAGGTTATTGCGGTCTTAGCGGTTATTATACTGGCGGTGGCGGTTCTGACCAGTTGTTCCCCTATGGAACAGGAGCGGAACAAGGTCCAAGAGAGAATTGCTGTGTTGCAAAAGACTCAGCCCATACCTACTCTGACGTTTTCTAACACCAGGGATGCTGTTATCCGAAGAATCAATAGGTGGAACGATCCCAACAAGATTAGTTATATCTACCTGCTTTCGGAAACTGGCGTGGTAATGTCCTTCTTCACAGTCAAGGGTAGTGTAGAAAGTAAGCTCAGTTATTTGTCACCAGTGTATGGAGTAAATGGTGATTACCCTGACGTGGATGGTACTTACGGAGACAATAAAGATGCCATTTTTTTCTTCACTACTGACGATGTTTACGTGGAATGGCCGGGGCTGTATCTCTGGGCTGATCAACCCTTGAAGCTTGCCACGCAACCAGTATTGATCTATACCGCACCTTTGAAATGAAACAAGAAAAGCGGCAAGGGCCTTGAGCCTTTGCCGCTTTCTCTTTGGTTAATATTGTTAAAACAAAACACCGCCCGTAAGGGCGGTGTTTCTCATTCTAAAGATTAGCGTCCAAATCTTTGGGTGCGTCTCTTGGAATGACAATCGCGGCAATAGATCGGTCTGTCCCCTGAAGGCTGGAAAGGAAGCTCGGTAATGTCTGTTCCGCAATCGGAACATTTCCAGTTTCCTTTGACCATTTCTCTGGGAGCAAAATCTCTCGCCGGTCGGTCGTCAAATTTCTTGAATTCCATTGTTTTGCTTAAATTAAATAGCGACCTTTATTATATGATTCCTAAGTCGCTATACTTAATCTAAGATACTTCGACTTATTCATCTGCTTGCATTATACTCCTTCTTACAAATCTGTCAAGAGGTATGCTATAATAAAATCAGTTAATCATTAATTTAAATCATATGAAAGGATTTGTCCAAAATATCGAGAAAGCG
>MHMD01000026.1:5128-8206 GCA_001819295.1 Candidatus Nealsonbacteria bacterium RIFCSPHIGHO2_02_FULL_43_13
AAAGTAATTTATACGGCCAAGCACAGTCAAATAGTTTTAATGAGTTTATTGCCGGGCGAAGAAATAGGGGAAGAGGTGCATGATACCCTGGATCAATTCTTCCGATTTGAAAAAGGCCAAGGCAAAGCAGTGATTAATGGAGTAGAGTCAGATATCGGCGACGGTTCAGCCGTGATTATTCCGGCCGGCACCAAGCATAATATTATTAACACTTCTCAAGCCGATTCTTTGAAGCTTTATACGATTTATTCTCCGCCCAACCACGCTGACGGCACGATCCATCAAACTAAAGAAGAGGCCGAAGCGTCTGACGAACATTTTGACGGCAAGCTTAGCGAGTAAGCATAAGGCTTGATTTTTTGCCTCAATCAGGTATCATAACCAGCGGTACATTAATTTAGATTAGGTTAAGGAGGTTTTTTTAGTTTGATTAGCGATGACGAAAAATGGGCCGAGAAAAGATGTAAAAAGGAGGTTAGGCTTGCTCTTAAAGCGGTCGGTGAAGCGGCTCGTCAGTGTGGATCTCTGACACAAATGACACAAATACCTTTGAAGGTAACCCCTGGCGCAGCCAAAGAAGCTTTATTGGCTAAGATGGTCATTAGTAAATTGAAAGCATTAGAATTCGTTGTTAGCTACCGTGATTCTAATACGGACGGAAAGGCTCGAGAATATTACTTAATTTGGGGCAAGAAGTACAAAATACCCGATGGTTTCAACCTGATTTAAACAAAAACAAAAATAAGAAAAAGGGAGTCGATGACTCCCTTTTTTGTTTGGCGGTTTATGATAAGATAAGGCAATGTTTAAAGATAATCAAACAATTTTTGACGTGGCAGTAATCGGCGCAGGTCCGGCGGGTCTGATGGCTGCGGGTAGGGCGGCGGAACTTGGCAAGAAAGTCGTGATTTTAGAAAAGAACAAAAAGCCCGGAAGAAAATTGATGATCACGGGCAAGGGCAGGTGCAACATCACCAATGCTGAGTTTGATTTACGCAAGTTAGTGGAGAATTACGGCAAAAAAGGCCAGTTCCTTTTTCACGCCTTCCATTTATTCGGCTCTCAAAAAGCCATCGAGTTTTTCCTAAAATGGGGCTTAAAGACCAAAGTTGAAAGAGGTAAAAGAGTTTTCCCCGTTAGCGATAATGCCCAAGACGTCCTGAACGTTTTTATTAAATATTTACTGAAGGGCAAGGTTAAAATCGTTTACGGCGCTGAAGTTACAAACGTTGAAAGAAAAAAACATCATATCAACAGGCTGATTTTAAAAGACGGGGAAATCGTCGCTAAAAATTACATTCTCTGCACCGGCGGCAAGTCTTATCCGGCTACGGGATCTACCGGCGACGGATACCTGTGGGCTCAAAAACTGCATCATAGCGTCGAAGACCCAATGCCGGCTTTGGTGCCCTTAAAAATAAAAGAGGAATGGGTCACAGAACTCCAGGGTTTAAGTTTAAAAAACGTTGAAGCGACTATTCTTCAAAAAAATAAAAAGCAGGCCGGCGTTTTTGGCGAATGCTTATTTACGCATTTTGGCTTGTCGGGGCCGATTATCCTTGATGTCAGCCAGAAAGTCGGAGAGCTTTTAAAAAACGGGGCTGTCGAAATATCGCTTGATTTGAAACCGGCCTTGGATTTTGAAACGCTGGACAAGAGGCTTCAAGGAGATCTTCAAAAATATCACAATAAACTTTTCCAAAACTGTTTAGACGATCTTTTGCCCCAAAAAATGATTCCGGTCATCATTAAGTTTTCGGGCATCGATCCTTTTAAAAGAGCAACCTATATTACCAAAGAAGAAAGGCACGGATTAGTCAGGCTTTTAAAAAATCTCAAAATGACGGTTGGGGGGCTTTTGGGCTTTGAGTCGGCAATTGTCACCAGCGGCGGCATCTCCTTGCGGGAAATCGACGACAAAACCATGAAATCGAAAATCGTCGATAATTTATTTTTTGCCGGAGAGATTATTGATGTGACCGGTCCCAGCGGCGGGTTTAACCTGCAGCTTTGCTGGAGCACAGGGTATCTGGCCGGAGAAAACGCCTAGCTTGACAGGGGTGCTGGGTGCGGTAAAATATAAGCGTCATCGACGTCTCTGATGTCTTTGACAAGAAAGGGATCCATTTGCTTCGGCAAGTGTGGTCCTTCTTTCTTTTTATGGTAAGATAAGCATAATCAGGCGCTTAAAAAATAATTAAATTATAAAACCATGGCTGATTTAAAAAATAAAACAGCAATCGTTACCGGAGCCAGGAGGGGCATGGGCCGGGCTCATGCTTTGGTTTTGGCGAAAGCCGGAGCTAGGGTAATGGTGGCTGACATTTCTTCAGAGGAGTGCGAAAAAGTGGTGAAAGAGATTGAGAAAAACGGGGGAGAGGCAATGGCGATAAAGTGCGATGTTTCTAAAAAAGAAGAGGTGGATAAAATGATTGAAACTGTTGTGAAAAAATGGGGCAAGTTGGATATTTTAATTAACAATGCCGGCATCGCCCAATTCGTTCCTTTTTTACAGATGACTGAAGCGGAGTGGGATAAAACCATTAATATCAACTTAAAAGGATATTTTCTCTGCGCCCAGGCGGCGGCAAAAGAGATGCAAAGGCAAGGGTCGGGGGCAATAGTTAACATCGCCTCGGTGGCGATGGGACAAGTCGGCGTTGGATTTCCCAACCTTACTCATTATTGCGCTTCAAAGGGCGGTATTGTAGGCATGAGCGAAGCCATGGCGATTGAGCTTGCCCCTTATAATATTCGGGTCAATGTCGTTTCTCCGGGAGCTATTGATACTCCAATGATTGATCCGGTCAAACAAGATAAAGCAGCAATGGCTGGAATTTTAGCCAGAGTGCCCCTTCGTCGAGTGGGTAAACCCGAAGAAGTGGCGAACGCCGTGCTGTTTTTAGCTTCAGACGAGTCATCATATATGACAGGTTCTGTGGTGGTGGTTGACGGCGGCTGGCTTGCGGCTTAGAATGGAAAAAGATATTAAATTCATGGCTAAGAAAAAATCTTCAAAAATAAAAAAGAAAGTTAAAGCGGAGAAAAAACCCGAATCAAAGGAGCTTGTCCATCGGA
>MHMD01000026.1:8218-29334 GCA_001819295.1 Candidatus Nealsonbacteria bacterium RIFCSPHIGHO2_02_FULL_43_13
TGATTGGGGTTGGCGGAGGCGGGGGTTCGATTGTTTCGGAAATCGCGCGCAACCTAAAAAGAGTTGATTTTGTGGTGGCCAATACCGATGCCAAAGCTCTAAAAGAAGCATCTAAATATACCAAGATTTTGCAATTCGGCCAGGAAACAACGGGGGGGCTTGGTTGCGGCATGAACGCAAAAATCGGCCAAAAAGCGGCTAAGGACGATAAAGCAAAAATCGCGAAGCTTTTTCGAGGCATTGATTTGTGTCTTTTGGTAAGTTCTTTGGGCGGCGGCACAGGTTCGGGGGCTGCTCCCGAATTTGCCAAGATTGGCCGGGAAGCGGGCGCCATGGTTTTTGGCATCTTTACTTTGCCGTTTAAATTCGAGGGGGGCAAGAAATCGTACCTCGCTAAAAACAGCCTTAAAAAATTAATACAGAGCCTGAACGCTGTTTCGATTATTCCCAACGAAAACATTTTTAAAATTATTGATAAAAAAACTCCTTTGAAAGAAGCTTTCTCGACCATTAATAGGCGGCTTTCGGAAAATCTCCGAGGATTGGTCGAAATGATTTATCTGCCGGGACTCATCAATATCGATTTTGCCGACGTCAGAACGATTTTAGACGGCCGGGGCAAACTGACTTATTTAAACAGCGCAGAATCCCAGGGGCCGAATCGCGTCGACGAAGTTTTAAAGGAATTATTGAAAAGTCCGCTAAACGAATACAATATTGAAGGAGCGGAGAAAATACTTTTCAATATCACCTCTTCCCAAAACATCGGCATGAAGGAGGTGGAGCAAGTTTCAAAGACGATTTCCGATTTCAATCGCCGCGCCAAAATCATTTTCGGCGTATCTCAAGACAATGACTATAAAGATAAAATCAGGATTTCGCTGTTAGCCGTCGGTTGCGGCAGAGAAGACCGGCCTAAGGCCGGTTCGCCTAAGGCGAAAAAACCACAGCCTCTGCCCCAGAGAGAAAAGCCGAAAAAAAAGCACAAACCTAAAGCTCGACCCAAAAAGAAAACCAAAAAACCGAGTTTAAACAAAAAATCCGCATCAACATCGGTATTGACAGAAGCGCCCAGCGAAGAAGAGCCGGACAGAGTCTTAACCAGGAGAAACGCGCTTGATTTAAGAAAAGCGGTTGAGGAGGTAGAGGAAGAAATGGAAGCAAAAGAAAAGAAATGGGAAATCCCGGCTTTTCTGCGGAGAAAAGCCAAAAACAACGAGCAGGCGTCAAAATAAACCTATGCTAAACCTCAAAATTTTAGTCCCGATTATTGCAATAACTTTTATAGTTATCGTTGGGGGATTTTTCGCTTGGCAGCATTTTGGGACGCCGAAGCAAGTTGGTTGCACCGAGGAGGCGAGAATATGTCCTGATGGATCCGCTGTCGGTCGCACCGGCCCCAACTGCGAATTCGCGGCATGTCCTGCAGACGAAACCGCTACGTGGCAGATTTATAGAAACGAGAAGTATGGGTTTGAGATAAAATATCCGAAAAGCAATCAGTGCAAATTTTCAGAAAATGGCGAAGGGTCTTTTTCTTTCGGCAGAATCGAGTTGAGCATAACTGATTCAAAAGGGTTGGATTTAGTTGATTATGCCAATAGTTTTATAGACAATGATAATTGGATCATTGAAACAAGAGAAAATGCCATCACCGCCACTAGTGAATCGGTTAAATTAACGTATCGATTCGGTGGGACAAACAGATATGGAGAAGTAACTTTTATTAAAAATAATGGGGATATTTATACTATTGGTTATACTGCCGGCGGTTTTACTTGCGATGAGCCGCAAATTTTTCCACAAATGCTTTCTACTTTTAAGTTTTTGGAATAAAAAGATGGCATGGAAAAACATTAAAAGCGTCCTGAACTCTCGACAAGACCAGCGTATGGTGAATAAGGTCTTTTTTATTATCATAGGCGTTACGGTTTTTGGATTAGCCGCAGGCTATTTTTCTCTCTTGCAAATTGGACAAAAGAGCTTCGATGCTGTTTTGAAGGATATAAATTTTCTGTACTTTCTTCTGATGGTTTATACTGGTTTTTTGTTGTTTAATCTGGTTTACAAAAAGCGCATTCTCCGCATTTTTAAAATAACCTCTTTTTTGATTTTCTGCGGAGAAAGCCAGACAACAACAAGTAGGCGCGTGGTCTTATGCTAAAATAATCAAGGAGGGGCATGAAATCTAATTTTCTTCTTTATATTTTAATATTATCAAGTCTCTGGGTTTTATTGGTTTTTGGATTTATTTTGGCCTATTTTTTTTCCGACACAGGGCTCGTAATCTTTGCGTTAATAGGAATTTCGTGGATGTTGATTGCCGCTGGTTTAATGGGACCAAAAAGACTAAAAACAAGAATGAGGGAATTCCAAATTTGGAGTCGAACCAAGGCTGTAATCTTTTTTCCAGTTCATCCTCACCAAGCTATTGACGAAGCGCTAAAGGGAGGGATCAAAGAATTCGTTCCGACCAAAGAAAGAATTAAGAACTTTTTGATTTTAAATATAATAACCCTAATTTTTGTAGTGATTTTGATTATTGGAGGGTTTTTTGCTTGGCAGCAGTTGGGGACGCCAAAATCAGTTGCTTGTACTCAAGCGGCAAAAATTTGTCCCGATGGATCCGCTGTTGGACGCACTGGCCCCAATTGCGAATTCACAGCCTGTCCTATAGACGAAACCGCCGATTGGCAGACTTACGAGGATGATAAATACGGTTTTACAATGAAGTATCCGACAGAGTTTTTCCTAACGCAACCTTTGCAACCGCAGTCAAAAATAATCTCATGCGATTACGTTAATTTCGTCAACAAGTGTTCTGTAGAAAGAACGACTATTAATAACCTGCCTTTCTGTTTGCAGAAAACGAGCGAAGGGGCAGCCGGAACGACTTACACCACCTATAGTTATACGACCACGAGAAATAAGGAATGTTTTGTAGTATCTTTTACTATGTCGTATCCTAATTGCATGAATTATTTGCCCATTGAGAGTCAGGAAATGCAGATGGCTTACAATAAGTGCCGATTAGATAACGAAGTTAATAAGCCTGCGGTAATCGACAAGATGCTTTCCACTTTTAAATTTTTGAAGTAAAAATATGGAAACTATTTACGACTTAATTATCATTGGCGGCGGGCCGGCAGGCATGACGGCCGGCATTTATACGGCGCGCCAGAAACTGAAAACTTTATTGATTACCAAGGATTTCGGGGGCCAGATGGCGAAAAAAGCGGTCAGTATTGAAAATTATCCTGGTTTTGAAGAAATTTCGGGATTAGAACTTATCCAACTTTTTGAAAAACATTTAAGAAGCCACGAAATAGACATCGAAATCAATGCGGTGAAAAACGTAAAGAAATCAGGAGATGTTTTTTTACTGATGACGGCCGATCGCAAAGAGTTCAAGTCAAAAGCTGTAATTGTAGCTTCGGGCGCCGACCCCAGGCCCTTGGAAGTTGAAGGCGAAAAGGAATTCATCGGCAAAGGGGTGTCTTATTGCGTTTCTTGCGACGGCCCTTTGTTTGCCGACAAAACCGTGGTTGTTATCGGCGGAGGCAATGCGGGGTTCGAAGCAGCGCTATCTTTAAGTAATTACGCTAAAAAAGTATACATCTTGGAGTCGGGAGAAAAAATCAGGGCCGAAAAATCAATCCAGGATCAAGTCAAAAAGATCGCCAAAATAACCGTTATCATCGGATCTGTGATACAAAAAATTCAGGGTAAAACTTTCGTCGAGTCGATTATTTATCAAGAAAAAACATCAAAAAAACTCGTTACTTTGGAGGTTCAAGGAATTTTTGTCGAAATAGGTTCGCAACCCGCGACAAGTTTTGTCAAAGACCTGGTTGATTTCAACGAAAAAGATGAGATCGTGGTTGATCCGAAGACGAGTCAAACTCGCACTCGCGGCCTTTTTTCAGCCGGCGATGTTGACGACGTGCCTTATAAGCAAGTCGTGATTGCTTGCGGTGAAGGGGCCAAAGCCGCGATTTCCGCTTCTATTTATCTTCAAAAAAATGATCGGGCACAACATTAAATCAATTAAAGGTAGAGAAATTTTAGATTCAAGGGGTTATCCCACTATCGAGGTAGCATTAGCCACCGAGTCCGGTATTTATATAGCCTCGGTTCCCTCGGGAACTTCTACGGGCAAATATGAAGCCAAAGAATTAAGAGACGGCGGCGATAGATATCTGGGTTTGGGCGTGCAAAAAGCTATAGAAAACATCAATCAAATTATCGCCCCAGCCCTTTGCGGCAAAAATCCGCAAGAGCAGCAAGAAATCGATAATTTAATGATTAAATTGGACGGTACGCCCGATAAATCTAAATTAGGGGCCAATGCTATTTTGGGAGTCTCGATCGCCGTTTTAAGGGCCGGAGCTGGAGCAGAAGGCGTGCCTTTGTGGCAATGGATTGCCGAAATCGCTAAAACTAAGCCTCTTTTGCCTTTCCCCTGTCTTTTATACGTCGAAGGCGGCGTACACGGCCGAGGCAACGTGGACGCCCAGGAATTTATGGTAACGCTTGAAGATGATTCTTTCCATGAACAGCTAAGGCTCGGCACGGAAACCTATCACGCCTTAAGGGAGATTTTAAATAAAAAATTAGGTAAAGCGTCCACGAACGTCGGCTTAGAGGGCGGTTTTACGCCACCTGTTCAAGAAACCGAAGATGTTCTGGATTTGATTATGGAGGCAACGAAAAAAAATGGCGCTAAAAACCTCAAAATTATTATTGATATGGCGGCCGGCACTTTTTTTAAAAACGACCGGTATTATTTCGAGGGAGAAAGTTTTGACCAAAAAGATCTTACTATTTTTTACACTAAACTTTGCCAAAAATATCCCATTGCCGGCATAGAAGATCCTTTTGCCGAAGATGACTGGGTCGGCTTCAAGGGTATTACTCAAAATTTAGGCCAAAAAATCAATATTATCGGTGACGACTTGCTGGCCACCAATATCCAAAGAATCCAGGAAGCTCAAAAGAATGGCGCTTGCAACGCTTTGATTTTAAAACCTAACCAAGCAGGTACGGTTTCAGAAACCGTTAAAGCGGCCAAGCTTGCCCTAGAGCACAATTGGGATGTTTTTGTTAAACATCGATCGGGAGAAACGTGCGACACGTTTCTGGCCGACCTCGCGGTTGGGCTGGGAACAGGATTTTTGATGGCCGGAGCTCCCAACAGAGGGGAAAGAGTCGCCAAATATAATCGCGTTTTAATGATCGAACAAGAATGGCAAAATTATTACTGTTAAGGCATTTAAAATCCCAGTGGAACAAAGAGAATCGCTTCGCCGGCTGGACCGACATTCCCTTAAGCAAAGAGGGGATTGAAAGCGCTCCAGAAACCGCAAAGAACCTTGCTGATTTCAAAATCGATAAGGTTTACACTTCGCCTTTGACCAGGAATAAACAAACAGTTTCTCTGATTTTAACTGAATTGAATAAAGAAGAATTACCGGTCGTGATTGATAAAGCTCTAGATGAAAGAAATTACGGGAAGCTTCAAGGTTTGAATAAAGACGAAGCAAAAAAACAGTTTGGCTCTAAACAGGTTCATTTGTGGCGCAGAAGCTGGAATGAGGCTCCGCCCGAAGGAGAAAGCCTGAAAGATGTTTATCAAAGAACAACTCCGTTTTTCAAAAAATACATCGAATCTGATTTAAAAGAAGGTAAGAATATTTTAGTGGTTGCCAGTCATAATTCTTTAAGGGCTATTGTTAAATATATCGAAAAAATAAGCGACAGAGATATTATTAATCTTGAAATACCTTATGCCGGGTTGTTGAAGTACGAGTTTAATGATAAACTTAAAACATATGAACATCAATACTAATAAATACTTAATACCTGCAGCGATCGTTCTTGCCGGAATTTTAATTGCCGGCGGCTACGTTTTTATTAATTATTGGCCGATCGGAACGCTTTCTTCTCAAGCGGCAGCTGACAAGGCGATGACCTTTATTAATAAAAACATCGAACAAGGCGTAACCGCATCTTTAGTAAACGTGAGTTCTCAAGGATCGGTTTATCAAATTAGTTTGAAAATTAACGAAATTCCGTACGAATCTTACATCACCAAAGACGGCAAGTTTTTATTTCCCACGGGCATTAATCTCGAGGCGGCCGCCATTGAAACTCCCGCAGAAACTTCCGCCGCTACGGCTTCTTTTGCCCAATGCCTGACGGCAAAAAGCATGAAGTTTTATGGTTCCAAAAATTGCAGCTGGTGTGATAAAGAAAAAGAATTATTTGGCACTTCTTTCCAATATATCAACTACATAGAATGTATCGACTCCGCAACCGGCGGATTAACTAAAACATGCCAGGATGCAAAAATAGAATCTTTCCCCACCTGGCAGTTGCCTGGCGGTAAAATGGAGTCCGGTTTCAAAACATTAGAACAATTAGCCGAAACATCGGGTTGTTTAATTAAATAAAAACTATGTCTAAAATACGCATTTTTTCCACCCCCAGCTGTCCCTACTGCGTCACCTTAAAAGAATTTTTAAAGAAACACGGCTTTGAATTCGAAGATCTTAATGTGGGCACCGACGCTCGAGCGCGGGAGGAAATGATTGCAAAATCCCAGCAAATGGGCGTGCCGGTCGTTGAAATCGACGGCCAGATTATCATTGGTTTCGATAAAAAGAAAATCGTCCAATTATTAAATATTAAAGAGTAATTATGATCAAGATTGCCATCAACGGTTTTGGCAGAATCGGTCGGCCAACTTTTCGCGCCATTTTAGACAACCATCCCGATTTGCAAGTGGTGGCGATTAACGATTTAACCGATCAAAAAACCCTCAACCATCTTTTAAAATACGACTCGGTATACGGCCGTTACGCAAAAAGTATCGGGCCAGAAATTAAAATATTATCAGAGGAAGATCCTTTAAATCTTCCCTGGAAAAAACTAGGCGTTGATGTCGTTTTGGAGTGTTCGGGCGTATTTACTGAAATCGAAGGAGCTAAAAAGCACCTTCAAGCCGGGACAAAAAAAGTAATTATCTCGACCTCGTCGAAATCTGAACAGATCCCAACTTTTGTTTTAGGGATTAATGAAGAAAAATACGACTCTAAAAAAGATAACGTTATTTCGTTAGCTTCTTGCACGACCAATTGCCTGGCGCCCGTGGCCAAGGTCTTGAATGACCATTTTAAGATAGTTAAGGGTTTCATGACAACAACCCATTCTTACACCAATGATCAACATATTCTGGATTTACCTCATCAAGATTTAAGACGGGCCAGAGCCGCCGCCTTAAATATCATCCCGACGAGCACCGGGGCCGCTTCAGCCATCGGCAAGGTTATTCCGGAACTTAAAGGGAAACTCGACGGCATTGCCTTAAGGGTACCCACGCCCGTAGTTTCCGTATTAGATTTGGTTTGCGAGGTTGAAAAAAACACCTCAATTGAAGGCGTCAACGCGGCTTTCAAAAAAGCAGCGCAGTCCGAAAAATTAAAAGGAATTCTGGCTGTCGAAGAAGAACCTTTGGTTTCTTCCGATTACATTGGCAATTCATTTTCAGCTATTGTCGATTTATCATTAACCATGGTCAATGATAATTTGGTTAAAGTAGTGGCCTGGTACGACAACGAATGGGGGTATGCGTGCCGCCTGGCCGAATTCGCCGAATATCTGGGCCGAAAACTATAACCGAAGAACTTTTTATGGAAACGAGCTTGGCTCGTTTTTTATTTTAGGATATAATCAATTAATATGCCCGTGAAAATACCCGTTGAAATATCAGCCAGGCACATTCATCTGTCTCAAGGAGATTTGGAAGTTCTTTTTGGCAAGGGATATTGCTTAACTCAAAAAAAGGCGTTAACCCAGCCGGACGAATTTGCCGCTCAAGAAACCGTTACGGTGCGCTTTCAAGATAAAGAAATTCCTCAGGTAAGGGTAATTATTCCTTTGAGGCCGCGAACGCAATTAGAAATCTCCTTGACCGACGCTTATGGCATGGGCCTGCTCACAGTAATTAAGCAATCGGGCGATCTGAAGGGCACGCCGGGCGTTTTGCTCATGGGGCCTAAGGGCCGGGTTGAACTCAAAGAAGGGGTGATCGTTGCCCAGCGTCATCTTCACGTTTCTTTTAGAGAAGCTTTAAAATTGGGTATTAACGGCCAAAAAACCGTATCGGTGAAAGTAAACGGCCAAAGAATGACAACTTTTCATAATATTTTAGTCAGGAAAGCCGAAAATTATCGACTGACCATGCACCTGGATACCGACGAGGGCAATGCCGCTGGTATTGCTGATAAAACATTCGGCGAACTAATCATATGATACTGGCGCTTAACTGCGGCAGCCAATCGATTAAATATAAAATTTTTAATAGTGATTTTAAGGTTTTAAGAGAAAAAGTGGTAATTTTTAAAAACCAGCGCAATTACGATCAAATTTTAATCAAAACATTAAATGAATTAAAAAGCTTTAACGGACTGATTAAAGTTGTCGGACATCGGGTAGTTCATGGCGGCCCAAAATTCAGGAATCCAACGGAAGTCACACCGTTAATTTTAAAAGAACTGCGCCGATATAATAAATTAGCTCCTTTGCATAATCCGTTTAATCTTTTGGGCATCAGCGTCGCTTCAAAAATTTTCCCTGGAACAAAGCAGGTGGCTGTTTTTGACACCGGATTTTACAGCGGCTTGCCCGAAGAGGCTTCAATTTATCCCTTGCCCGAATCAATTAGAAAAAAATACGGGTTTCAACGCTTCGGTTTTCATGGCATTTCCCATAAACATGCAAGCGAACGAGCTGGCGGAGAAAAAATTATCAGCTGCCATTTGGGCGGGGGCTCTTCGATCACGGCCATTAAAAACGGTAAGGCAATCGACACCTCTATGGGTTTTACGCCTCTCGAGGGCTTGACGATGATGTCGAGGTGCGGTGACCTGGACCCGGGCATAGTCTTAGAACTTGCCCGAACCCTTTCGCCGGAAAAAACAGAAGCAATTTTAAATCACGAATCGGGCTTAAAAGGAATTTGCGGTCTTACCGACATGAAAGAAATTTTAAAGAAGGCTGACGAGAAAGATAAGAAAGCTATTCTGGCCCTGAAAATTTTTATTTACCGCATTCAAAAATACATCGGAGCATATTACGCCATTTTGGGCGGTTGCGACACTCTGGTTTTTACCGGGGCGATCGGAGCAGGATCTTTAAAGATTAGACAGCTGATTTGCGGTGGTTTAGCTATTTTAAATAAACCTAATAAGGTCAAAATTTTAACGGTCAGACCCAACGAAGAATTAGCCATTGCCGAAGAGGTCAAAAAATATGAAATCTGAAAAATACATTCTCCCATTTGAAGAAATCAGTTCTAAAGACGTCCCTTTGGTTGGCGGTAAAAACGCCTCTTTGGGCGAAATGATATCGCAATTAGCCCAAAAGGGCATAAACGTGCCTGACGGCTTCGCGTTGACAACCGCGGCCTATTGGCGATATCTGAAGGCTAATCAAATTGACGGTAAACTCAAAGAAATTTTTGCGGATTTCAATCCTAAAAAAATTGAAAGTCTGCAAAAAGTCGGCAAGGCCTCGCGCGCTCTTATCATGCGAGGAAAGATGCCTGACGACCTTAAAGAAGAAATCTCGCGCGCCTATCAATTATTGGGCCAGAAATACGGTAAAAACCCGACTGTGGCCGTTCGTACCTCGGGCGTAGCTGAAGATACGGCCACCGCATCTTTTGCCGGCCAATTTGAAACTTACTTAAATGTTACCGGCGAACAAAATATTTTGGAAGCTGTCAGAAAATCAATTGCCTCAACTTTTACCGATCGGGCCATAGCTTATAGGGAAGAAAAAGGTTTTTCCCAATTAAAACTCGGGCTGTCGGTTGGAGTTCAAAAGATGATCCGTTCAGACCTGGCTTCCTCCGGCATTATCTTTACCATTGATACCGAATCGGGATTCAAAGACGTGATCGTTGTGAACTCGATCTTCGGAGTGGGCGAAATGATTGTTAAGGGAAAAATCACGCCGGACCAGTTCACGGTTTTTAAATCAACTTTAGAGCAGGGCTTTAAGCCCATTATTGCGAAAAACCTCGGCCGCAAGGAGAAAAAATATATTTTCTCCAAAGGCGGCGGATTAAAAGAGGCGGCTGTGAGCAAAGCCGATCAATCGAAGTTTTCCTTAAACGACGAGGAAGTTTTAAAACTGGCTCGCTGGGCGAGCATTATTGAGAAGCATTACGGCCGGGAACAAGATATTGAGTGGGCCAAAGACGGCCAAACAGGAAAGCTGTTTATCGTTCAATCAAGGCCCGAAACGGTTTACGAGACTCAAACCAAGAAAGTATATGAAGAATACGAGCTTAAAACGACTAAAACGCCGATCATCACCGGCATTGCCGTAGGCAACAAAATTGGCCAAGGGAAGATCAGGGTCATCGAAAATGTCGCTAAAATCAACGAATTCCAGCAGGGAGAAATTCTGGTTACTAAAATGACCGATCCGGACTGGGTGCCGATCATGAGGCTGGCTTCTGCTATCGTAACTGACGAGGGTTCCCGGGTATGCCATGCGGCGATTGTCAGCCGCGAATTGGGCATTCCGGCTATTGTGGGCACAGATAAGGCCGCCAAGGTATTAAAGACAGGGCAAATGGCCACCGTTGACTGCAGCAGCGGCACAGGACGCGTATATCTAGGGACAATTCCTTTTAAGATTAAAAAATACAACCTCGAAAACATTCCCGAAACTAAAACGAAAATCATGATGAATGTCGGCAGTCCGGAAATAGCCTTTAAGAACTCCTTCTTGCCCAACAAGGGGGTGGGCCTGGCCAGAGAAGAATTTATTATCGCTTCCAAGATTAACGCTCATCCGCTGGCTTTAATCAAACAAAACAAAAGTCAGTTTTTCGTAGACGAATTGGCGCGGGGCATCGGACAGATAGCTTGTGCTTTCTGGCCCAATCCCGCGATCGTCAGATTTTCCGATTTTAAGACTAATGAATATGCAACCCTGCCGGGTGGCCAAGAATTTGAACCGAAAGAATCAAATCCCATGATCGGCTGGAGGGGAGCTTCAAGATATTACGATCCCAAATATAAAAAAGCGTTTATTTTAGAATGCCAGGCTCTTAAAAAAGCGCGGGAGGAGTTCGGTTTGAAAAACATCTGGGCTATGGTGCCGTTTTGCCGTACTATTGAAGAAGGCAGGAAAGTTCTAGCGATAATGGCTGGCGCCGGGCTAGAAAAAGGCAAAGACGGCCTGAAGGTCATTGTGATGTGCGAAATTCCCTCAAACGTTGTTTTAGCTGAAAAGTTTTTGCAAATTTTTGACGGAATGTCTATCGGCTCCAATGATTTAACCCAGCTTGCTTTGGGAATTGATAGAGATAATGCTCAAATTGCCCAGATTGGCGATGAGAGAAACGAAGTTGTCAAGCATATGATTGCTAGGGTCATAAGTATCTGCAAACAAAAGAAAAAATACTGTGGTATTTGCGGTCAAGCGCCTTCCGATTTCCCGGATTTCGCCGAATTTTTAGTCGAGCAGGGGATAGAGTCAATTTCTTTAAATCCGGACACGGTTATCAAAACGACATTGCTTATCGCCCAAAAAGAAAAACAACTTAAACTTAGGGACAGTAAATAGTACCACAGACTAGTTCATGGTACTATTAATATGTATGGGGAAGTTTAGTTTAAATAAATTACCGCAAGAACAAAGAATCCAAATGATCGGAGAGTTTTATGACGTAATCGATTGTTTAAGAGACAGAAAAGAAATCAGGTTATTTTTTAAAGATTTGTTAACCGCCGACGAGATTGCGACTTTAATGCGGAGAATAGAGGTGGCCGCTCTTTTGGCGGCAGATTATACTTATGAACAAATAGCCCAAACATTGGGCGTGGGTAGGGGAAAAATTACCAATGTTCAGAAATCGTTAAGTAAGAGCGGGGATGGTTATAAAATAGCCATTAAGAGGCTGTTAGAAAAACGGAAGAAAAGATTAAAAATCCAAAACAAAAAAGAGAACAGCCGGCCTTTCACTTTTGAAAGATTAAAACAAAAATATCCATTACAATTCCTTTTGTTTAACATAATCGATGAAATTTCAGAAAAACTCGACGGCAATAAATTACAAGAGAAAAAAGCGTTATTATCCACTCCTTCAAGACGCCCAACAAATAGTACCATAGACTAGTACGTGGTACTATTTATTATTTTTGGATTTAAGAGTGATAAAATAATTTTAAAAACCTATGTTCGATATTATAACTTTTGGTTCGGCGACACAGGATATTTATTTGAAGTCAGAAAAGTTTTTACCGGTTTTCGGCAAGGAATTTACCACTGGCAAAGGTATTTGCCTGCCTTTGGGATCGAAGATTGAAGTGGAAGATATTTTTTTTACCTCGGGCGGAGGAGGCACGAACACTGCCGCGACTTTTGCGAATCAGGGTTTTAAGGTCGCTTATTGCGGGATGGTCGGCGATGATAATTTCGGTAAATTAATTACCGATGAGCTTAAAAAATACGGCATTGATACGAGTTTAATTAAAAAAACTGAAAAAATGCCCACGAATATCGCCGTTCTTTTGATGCAACCGGGCAATGATCGCACTCTTTTGGTTTATCGGGGAGCCTCCGATCTTTTAGGAAAAAAAGATATCCCGTGGGCTAAAATCAAAAATACGAAATGGATGTATCTTGCCCCATTTGCCGGTAAATTAACTGACATCACTGAAGAATTAATCGATTTTGCCCAAAAAAATAAAATAAAAGTAGCTTTTAACCCCGGCTACAATCAATTGACCATGCCGAAGGCGGTTTTGCCAAAGATTTTAAAGAAAATCGACGTTTTAATCCTTAATCGAGAAGAAGCGTCTCTTTTAACTAAAATACCCTACCAAAAAGAGACAGAAATCTTTAAAAAGATCGACGAGTTAACTCCTGGCATAGCTATCATGACGAAGGGCAGAGAAGGAGTTGTGGTTTCTGACGGCCGATATCTCTATCAAGCTGAATCATTGGGCATGAAATTGGTTGACGGCACCGGAGCGGGCGATGCTTTCGGATCAGGATTTGTCTCGGGTTTAATTCAGAAAAACGACCTTAGCTACGCTATTCAACTAGCTATGGCTAATTCGAGTTTTGCTATTACAAAACTAGGGGCTAAGGAAGGCATTCTACGTAAAAACCAACCCTGGCCGAAAGTAAAGGTCTCGAAAGCAAACTATCTTTAAGCCTTGACCTTAAAAAAATTTCGGGTATGATTAAAATACTATGGCTAAAATAGTTTTGGAAATTCAGAAATGCATCGGCTGCGGCTCGTGCGAAGCCGTCTGCTCAAAGTTCTGGAAACTGGGTGACGACGGCAAAGCTCAACTTTTGGGTTCTCAACCCGCTGGCGATAATTTTGAGCTCGAAGTTAAAAACATCGAATGCAACAGCGAGGCGGTTGAAGCCTGTCCTGTTCAATGTATAAAAGTGGAAAAATAATATGTTAACCCTGTCAGCAAAGATTCGTAAAATTCAAGGTAAAAAGATTAAAACTCTTCGAGAAAAGGGTGTTTTACCCGTTGTTTTATACGGCCCCAAGATTAAAAACGAAAGCTTGGAAGTCGCTTTAAAGGATTTTGAAAAGATTTTAAGCGAGGCCGGAGAAAGCACTCTGATCTCGTTGGAAGTCGAGGGGAAGAAACCTGCCTCGCCGGCAGACGGGGAGAAAAATTTAGTCCTGATCCACGAAGTCAAATTCGACCCCATGACCGGCCAGCCGACTCATGCCGATTTCTATCAGCCGATTTTAACCGAGGAAATCCAGGTAAAAATACCTTTAATTATCGAAGGCGAAGCGCCGGCGGTCAAGAACCTGGGAGGCACTCTGGTGAAAAACATTTCTGAAATTGAAGTCAAGGCCTTGCCTCAGCATTTGCCTAAAGAGATCAAGATCAACGTTAATGGCTTGGAAACTTTCGAAGACAAGGTTTTAATTAAAGATTTACAATTACCTGAAGGCGTAAAAATCTTAAGAAGCCCCGAGGAAATTATCGCCCGGGTCGCTCAACCGGAAAAAGTTGAAGAAGAATTAAAGAAACCCATTGAGGAGAAGGTGGAAGAGGTGGAAAAAATTGAGAAAGAAAAGAAAGATAAGGGCGAGGAAGAAGTTAAAGAGCCGACAGCGCCGGCTGAAGCAAAGCCGGCTCCGCAACAGAAGAAATGAGAAAATTGTTAAAAATTTACGTATTGCCAGCATTAGTCTCGGTTTTAATTACACCGGGACTTTTTGCTTTAGCCAATCCCAGTCCGAGCGAAGAACGGCAAGCTCTGGAAGAAGAATTAAAACAGCTTGAAGCTCAAATCGCCAATTACGATAAAAACATCACGGCCACCGCCAAAGAAAAAAAGACCCTGGAAAACACCATTACCTCGCTTAAAAATAAAATCAAAAAATTAGACCTTCAAATCAGCCAAAGCAATATTGTCATCAAAGATTTAGGCTTGCAAATTAAAGACACCGAGGCTTCAATAGATAAAACTGCCCTTAAAATCGAGGACAGTAAAACGAAATTAGCCGCCATTTTACAGGAAGTTTATGAAGAAGATCAGCGTCCTTTGATTGAAATATTGATCTCGGAAGGCATCTCTGATTTCTTCGACAACTTAGTAGCCTTGGAGGCCTTAAATACCAAAAATCAGGAACTTTTAATTAATATCAAAGCGCTCAAAACGTATTTGGAAGACCAAAAACAGTCTTTGGATGAAGAAAAGAGCGGTTTGGAGAAACAGGTAGCCATCCAAACCCTGCAACGCCAGGAGAACGCCTCGGCCAAAGCTGAACAGGATTCTTTATTGAAGCTGACCGAAGCCGAATACCAAAAACAGCTCGCTGAAAAGAATAGCGCAGAAAAACAGGCTCAAACTATCCGCTCTAGAATCTTTGAATTAATCGGCGTGCCTGATGCCCCTACCTTTGGAGAAGCGTACAATATCGCTAAATTTGTTTCGGAGCAAACCGGCGTCAGACCAGCTCTCTTGCTGGCTGTTTTAACCCAGGAATCAAATATCGGCAAGAACGTCGGCCAGTGTTTTTTGACTAATTTAAGCACCGGGGAAGGCGTGAGGGCTACAACCAAGGCGCGAGAAACGAAAGTGATGAACCCCAGCCGGGACGTCACTCCGTTTGTGCAAATTACCCAAGAATTAGGTCGAGATGTTTACAATACTCCAGTTTCTTGCCCGTTAAAGAACTCCTCCGGAGCCCCGGTGGGCTACGGAGGAGCGATGGGTCCTTCTCAATTCATTCCTTCAACTTGGCTGATGTATAAAGATAAAATTAAAAATATGACCGGCTTAGCGCCTGATCCTTGGAATATCAAAAACGCCTTTTTAGCTACGGGCGTATATTTGAAAGACTTGGGAGTGCAAAGCAACGAATTTAAGGCCGTGATGAGATACTTTTCGGGATCCAGCTGGTCCAAGTGGGAAGAGTTTTACGGCAATTCAGTATTGGCCATTGCTAAGCAATACGAACAGGATATTAAGGGGATGCAATAATATCCTCTTTTTGACAAAACATTACCACCCACTTTTCTTTGTATTCCAACAAGCCTTTAGTGCCAATTTTCCATTTCGGAGCGCCTGTTCTTTCAAAAAAAGATAAAATCTGATAAAACAAATTAAAAAAAATCTTAGGAACAGTGAAACCTTCCAATGAGTTTTTGACTTCTCTATTGCGGAGGAACCAGACTATAAGAGGGGAGTATAATTTATTAAATATTTTGATATAAAAGCTCGGGGCTCGATATTTTAAGATTTGAAAACCGTTTTTCGAAAGCAGTTCTTTTAATCCGGCGACTTCATATCTTCTCTTGTGGCCGGCGGCTGAATCAAATTCGCTGAAAAATTTCTGGCCCAAAGGTACCGCAAAGATAAAAAATCCTGACGGCTTTAAGACTCTGGCGATTTCGGAAAAAGCTTTTTCATCGTTTTCGATATGCTCTAGAACCTCGAAACCCGCGACAAGATCAAAAAAATTATCTGCGAAAGGAAGATTGATAATGTCTCCGACGGTAGCTATTCCGCCTATCGCCTCAAGCTTTTTTATCGCTTCCCGGCTTGAATCTAAAAAATACCCGCCTTTGACGGGTATTCTGGGACAATCCCCGGCTCCTAGCTCCAAGTTCCGCTTGCCTTCAAAATCCTTTAAGATCTTCCATAACGACCAGATCGTCGGCTTCTGGACACTCCCGTATTTCCATAACCGGTCATAAATTTTTGGGTTGTTATATTTTTCTGCCATTAAAGAGATTGGTTGAGAGTTTCGACGAGCTTGTCCAGCTTACCGTCCATAATACCTTCCAAATTATGGAAGCTTTTTTTGACGCGGTGATCGGTGAGGCGATCTTGGGGAAAATTGTAGGTTCTGACTTTTTCGGCGCGTTTCGCCCAGCCGATCTGGGCCCTTCTTTTTTCGTCTAAGGCGCCAAGTTGTTCCATTTCCTGTTTTTCGAGAATTTTAGCAGCTAAAAGGCCGATGGCGCTTTCTTTGTTTTGCTGAAGATTTCTTTCGGTATGGCATTCCACGGTCAGGCCGGTAGGCAAGTGGATAACTCTAACGGCCGTCATTCTTTTATTAACGTTTTGTCCGCCCGGCCCAGTTGCCTTACAAACTTCAACCCTAATATCAACCGGATTCATTTTAATTTGAGCCTCTTGGGGCTTGGGCAAAACCGCCACCGAAGCCGTAGAGGTGTGGACTCGTCCCTGTTTTTCGGTTTTAGGAATCCTTTGCACTCGGTGAACTCCGCCCTCGTACTGCATTTTCGAAAAAGCCCCATTGCCTTGTAACTCTAAAACAATTTCTTTGTAACCGCCTAATTCCGAAGCCCTGGAATCTAAAACATCCTGCCGCCAACCTTGGAGTACGGCGTATTTTGAATACATGCGATAAAGGTCAGCCACAAAAAGAGCCGCTTCTTCGCCACCGGCGCCAGCCCTAATTTCGATGATAGCCTCATCGAGTTTTATTCCTCGGGAATCAACCATAATTACCTTTTCTTCCTTAGACCTTCTTTTTTAGCCAGTCTCTTTCTAAACTTCTGAACCTGGCCTACCGTATCGAGAACCTTATCTTTGCCGGTATAAAAAGGGTGGCACTTTGAGCAAATTTCCACGTCCAGATATTCTTTAGTGGAGCCTGTGGTGAAAGTATTGCCGCAAGCGCACTGCACTCTTGCTGAAGGATAATATTGTGGGTGGATATCTTTCTTCATGCAATTATCGTACCTTTAAATTTTTTATTCGTCAAGATATTCCATATGTTGCGGTTTCTCCAAAAGCATGGTATGCTTAAAACCAGATGTTATATGACTAAAGAAAAATTCAATATCAATACCGAAGAAATGATGAAAGCCGGCGTCCAGTTAGGACACAGTACTTCCAGGATCAATCCTAAAATGCAGCCGTATCTTTCGGGAGTGAGAAGCCGAATACACATCATTGATTTGGAAAAAACCAAAGAAAAACTAACCGAGGCTTTAGAGTTCATCCAAAGTATTATCGCAGAAAACAAGGTGTTGCTTTTGGTTGGAACGAAAATAGAAGTAAAGGCTTTAATCAAAAGTGTCGCCGAAGAATGTTCTTTGCCTTATGTTTCCGAGCGTTGGCTGGGAGGCACTTTTACAAACTTCGGCGCGATTTTAAAAAGAATCGATTACTTTAAGGAATTAGAGAGGAAAAAAGCCGCAGGCGAACTAGAGAAATATACCAAAAAAGAAAAAGCCGGCATTGAAGACGAGATCCAAAAAATGGAGATAAAATTCGGTGGGATCAAGGAAATGAAAAAGATTCCCGATGCTATTTTGATCACTGACGTGAATGAAGATGAGCTGGCGATCAGGGAGGCAAAGCAAGCCAATGTCAAAATCATCGGCATTTGCGATACGAACGTTGACCCGACATTGACCGATTTTCCGATTCCGGCCAGCGATGACGCTGTTTCTTCTCTCAAATATATTTTGGAAAAAGTTAAAGAAACGGTAAAATCAACTAAGCCGAAAGTAAAGGCGGAAAAGACGGAAAAATAAGAACATGATAGACCAAATCAAAAAATTAAGAGCCGAAACCAGCGTTTCAATTATTGAATGCGAAAAAGCCTTAAAAGAAGCCAATGGCGACATGACTCAGGCTAAAGAGATTTTAAGAAAATGGGGCCAGAATTTTGCCGAACAAAAGAAAGACAGGGTTACAGCCCAGGGTATTATTGATTCTTACATCCACCCTAATAAAAAAGTGGGGGTCCTGTTAGAATTAAACTGCGAAACTGATTTTGTAGCCAAGGGCCAATACTTCCAAAATTTAGCTCATGAGCTATGCTTGCAAATTGCCGGCATGGGGGATATTGAAACTCCGCTGCTATCCCAGCCCTGGATCAAAGATCCATCAAAAACTATCAAAGACTTAGTGCAAGAGCAAATTTCAAAGACAGGGGAAAACATCATTGTCAAAAGATTTATCAGATACCAGCTTTAATGATTAATCGCAGTCCGACTGCCCTTAAAATTAAAAGGGCAGTCGGACTGCCCAAATATCCGTGTTTGAGTTAATTTCCATCGTCATTTTTATTTTGAGTCTGGCCGGCATGGCCGTGATTTTATGGCGCAAAATCCCGGCTTTATGCAAATTGCCGGAGCGTGAGTTTGCCTTCTATAATTCTTTAACGGTAAAAATCGGTAAGGGAATAAAAAGAATACCGGTCGTAAAAAACTTTTCTTACGACCTGTATCTGCAAAAAACGCTTTCTAAAGTTCGCGTTTTAACTATGAAAACAGAAAACAAAACTGGTCATTGGCTGGAAAGATTGCGCCAAAAGAATTCTAAAAAGAACCAGACCAACAACGATGATTATTGGGATACTCTTAAGAAAGCCAAAGACGATAAGTAAAAATAATTTGCCGAGGTAGCTCAATGGTAGAGCAGCGCTTTTGTAAAGCGAAGGTTGGGGGTCCGAATCCTCTCCTCGGCTCACAGGCCGACTTTTTATAGGCGGTTTTTTGTTTTAGGAAATCCAACAAATGAGGCTGGAAGCGCTTTCATAATAGATATCTCTTTCGTTTTCGAAAGGAAACGATCTATTGTGAAAGCACTCCCGGCTTTTTTATTTTAACGGATTTTAGGATTTCCGAAATCTTTAATATATGATTAGATTTCGGAAATCAACGAAAAGCACATGCCCCTTGACAGAGTTTTAGCAAAGATTATAATAACAACTGTAAAAGACAAACATATGGCTGCGAAGAAAAAGAAAAAAAACAAGAAGCTCTGCCCGTGTTGTGGTTGTGCTCCTTGTAAATGCTGAAGGATTTATCGCTTTAAGAAAGACTTGAAATAATCAGGATCTTTTCCTGATTTTTGTTTCCAGCGGGAAGAACATTAAAAATAAAATAAGTAAGTTAACTAACTACGGTTTTTTAGAGTTGCTTCGTAATATATAGTTTTTTTGAGAGTTTGATCCTAGCTCAGGATGAACGCTGGCGGCGTGGATAAGGCATGCAAGTCATGGGGGTCCAGTTGGCGCAAGCCGACTGGGCAACCGGCAAACGGGTTCATAACACGTGGATACTAACCCCTTTCACGGGCATAACCAGTCGAAAGATTGGCTAATTCCCGATGGTCTCGCAAGAGTAAAGCCCGCCTTTGGCGGGCGGAATGGGATAGGTCCGCGGCTTATCAGCTAGTTGGTAGGGTAATGGCCTACCAAGGCTATGACGGGTAGGGGGCGTGAGAGCGCGACCCCCAACATTGGGACTGAGACACTGCCCAGACACCTACGGGTGGCTGCAGTCGAGAATATTGGTCAATGGGCGAAAGCCTGAACCAGCGACGCCGCGTGCTCGAAGAAGTTCTTCGGAATGTAAAGAGCTTTTCCCAGGGAGAAAGCCGCAAGGCTGATTGTACCTGGGGAATAAGGAGTTGCTAACTCTGTGAACCCATTAAGGGTTGGCGCAGAGCTTCTCCAGCAATGGAGAATAGGAAAACTTAGCTTATATGCTGGGACATCTTTCGTTGTCCGCTGAATGTTTCCAAAAGGAACGCGACGAAAGACAATCAGCAGGGAAGTTGTTATAATTAGAGTGATAAAATGGCTAAGATTTCTGAAAAACAAAAAGCGATTATTTTAGGTACACTTTTAGGCGATGGCTACATCTATCAAGATAAGTATGGAGGCTGCCGCTTAGAAATAAAGCATTGTAAAAGTCAAAAAGATTATGTTTTTTGGCTTTATGAAAAACTACGGACGATTTGTCCGGGTAAACCTAAAGAAAGGGCTGATAATCATCAGTGGAAATTCAATACTGAATCCAATTCTGATGTAATTAGTTTTAGGAAATTATTTTATCCGAAAGGAATAAAAATAGTTCCTCGCAATATTTCAGAAATTTTAACCAAACCTCTTAGTCTCGCGATTTGGTATATGGATGACGGGAGCTTAGATTTTAGACCAAAAAGTCATTGTGCTTTCAGTTTAAAGACTAATGCTTTCACGCTAGAAGAATGCCGACTATTATCCAAAATTTTAGATAATAATTTCGGAATTAAATCTTCTGTCCAATATCCACTTTGTCGAGGCAAAAGATATCCTCAAATTTATATCGGAAAGAGTGGTCGCGATCAATTCGTAAAGACGATCGCGCCATTTATTATAAATTGTTTCCAATATAAATTACCTCATTATAATTAACCCCTCAGAGACTTGTCTCGTTATTGAGACGGATGGGTGCTTTTAAACATCCATAACACGCTAAGCTCCTCGCAAGAGGATGATGATATAGTCCATTTAACTATCAAGTTAGATAGCCAGCAGCAGCGGTAATACAGAGACTCCAAGCGTTATCCGGATTTATTGGGCGTAAAGGGTCCGTAGGCGGTAAGAATAGTCTTTGGTCAAATACTCAGGGCTTAACCTCGAGGACGCCAGAGATACTTTCTAACTAGAAGGCGCTAGGGGCTGATGGAACGGTCGGTGTAGGGGTGAAATCCGTTGATATCGACCGGAACACCAAAAGCGAAGGCATTCAGCTGGGGCGACCTTGACGCTGAGGGACGAAAGCGTGGGCATA
>MHMD01000026.1:29350-30126 GCA_001819295.1 Candidatus Nealsonbacteria bacterium RIFCSPHIGHO2_02_FULL_43_13
AAAAACTTGGCTGTATCGGTGAAAACCCAACCTAAAAAGTTGGATGATACCGAGGAAACCGTTTTTCATAAAACGGGATCCGTAGAGACTAAACGCCAGGCAATTCTATTAGTAACTGAAATAAGGAAAATGCAGGAGGTGAAAAATGTTAAAATCATTGAACTTTAAGTATTTCGTTAGGCAATTAAAGCGGTACATGGATGAAAAAGAATTACTTAAGATTTATTACAAAACTCCATCTACTTCAACATTCTGTTACATAGGTTTTATCGCAAGGATTGATGGAAATAATATTATTCTAAAAAGTGTTGAATTCGACTACGTAAAAGATGAGGTGCAGGAATGGAAATTGACGGACCGGGAAATTCCCATCCAGCATATCTTAATCGGTGCCATGGAGGATGCCGAGAAGGAAGTTATTGGCGAATGGATTGAAAAAGAAAGCGGAATAAAACTGCATTAAACAATAGAGGAGAAAGGTTTCCTTTCTCCTCCTTATTCCAGTTACTAATAGGTTGATGATATAGTCCGATCTTTGCAGTAATGCAAAGAGTTAGGCAGAAATGTCCTAACCGTTGTGAAGAACAACAGTAACAAATTGTAGATACCCTTGTATTCCACGCTGTAAACGATGAATACTGGCTATTTGAAGTGTCGACCCTTCAAGTGGCGAAGCTAACGCGTTAAGTATTCCGCCTGGGAAGTACGACGGCAACGTTAAAACTCAAAGGAATAGACGGGGATTCACACAAGCGGTGGATCATGTGGCTCAATTC
>MHMD01000027.1:0-16126 GCA_001819295.1 Candidatus Nealsonbacteria bacterium RIFCSPHIGHO2_02_FULL_43_13
TCTCTAAATTTTCGATTTCGGCGTAATCGCGCGATTTCGCCTCTTCTTTAGTAAAATTCCTAAAACGTTGGGCAACATCGCCGCTAACGCTTCGGTCGGCTAATCTTTCGTATCTCATTTCGGGCGGAGCAAAAACTGCCACCACGCTCATCAAGTCGCCGTATTTTTCTTTGAGAACTTTGTACTCTGACCAACTGTAAAGCCCGTCAACCGCCACGTCTGATTTTTCCAGCAATTCGTCTATCTTAGGAATATTGAGTACGGCGAAAGCCGCCATGCCGTGTTCTTTTCTCAACCCTTCCCTGATTTCTTTTTCTATTTTTTCATTGGGCTCTAACCCTCTTTCCTTAACTATATCAAGTGTAATTTGCCCAAATCTTAAAAAAGCAAAGCCTTTTTTTACAAGTTCGTCGGCCACCACGCTTTTGCCAGCTCCTGGCATGCCAACAATGCAGATAATTTTATTGGACATGCTTTAAAATGTCTTTAAAAACATCTTCAATCGGCTGTTCGCCGTTGATTTTAATCAGTTTCCTTTGTTTTTTGAAATAATTTATTTGCGGTATGGTATATTTTTTGAATTGGGCCAAACGTTCTTTAATCGCCTCGGGATTATCGTCAATTCTACGAATCAATTCACCGCCGCATTTGGGGCATTTTTGAAACAACTTGAATTTACCAATCCAGGGGATGAGTTCTCCGCATTTTTTACATTGCCTTCTCTTGGTTAAACGATTATAAGCTGTCTTTTCTGAAATGTCGATCAGAAAAACTTTAATGTTTTTTTGCCATTCATGCCACTCAAAAGTTTTATTTAAAAGCTCCGTTTCTAACGTTAATCTCGGGCCGCCGTCGTAAATCCAGCCCCTGAAATTTCTTTTTTGCTTAAATTCTTCTAGTTTGTCCATCCAAATCTTAATAATGATGCATTCGGGCGCCCATTTACCTTTGTTAAGAATTTCCGCAAGCTTCCTACCCGTAAAATCGCCGACTTTTTGGCGATTTCGCAGAGCCTCGCCGCTGCTAAAATGTTCAAATTTAAATTTCCTAGCCAATAATTTCGCTTGAGTTCCCTTGCCCGAACCCGGTCGGCCATAAATAATAATGGAAAATGGATTTTTAGAAGGTATCATATTCCCTCATTTGCAGTTGAGAATTGACTTGGCGCATGGTTTCCAGAACGACCGAAACCACGATCAATAATGACGTGCCGCCGATTAAAAAACTAAAGGAGGTGATGCCGGTGGCTCCGCCGATAATTGAAGGCAAAACGGCAATCAGCCCCAAGAATAAAGCGCCCAGCATCAGAACGCGATTTAAAATATAGTGAAGGAAGCTCGCCGTAGACTCCCCCGGCCTGATACCCGGAACAAATCCGCCCATTTTCTGAAGATTTTGGGAAATTGATTTGGGATTGAAAGTAACGGCCGTGTAAAAATAAGTGAAAATAAAAACCAAAACAAAATATAAAATGCCATAAACCCATTGGTTCTGGAAAAGATCGCCGACAGTTTGAGCTAAATTACCAACAACGCCGCCCGCTCCCGACAGAAAGTTCGCAATCATGCCCGGGAAAAGCATAATCGATAAAGCGAAAATGATCGGGATAACGCCGGCCGGATTGATATTCAAGGGCAAATAGGTGGAAACTCCCCCGTACATGCGCGCGCCTCGGACACGTTTGGCGTAAGACACCGGAATATTGCGCCGCCCCTCGTTGACCATCACTACTCCGGCGATAATCAATAAGGCCATCGCAAAAAAGAGCAGATACGCCGGCAATTGAGCAGGATCCCATTTCGCCACAATTTGTAAAATGTTTTCGGGTACGACAGCCACGATACCGGCAAAAATCAAAAGAGAAACGCCGTTGCCGATGCCCCTTTCGGTAATAAGCTCGCCCAACCACATCAATAAAACGCAGCCGGCCGCCACCGAAACAATGGAAACTAAAGTGGTTATTGAAGAAAGTTCGCCGATCGCTCCCTGTCTTTGGAATAAATTCAGCATGGCGTAAGCTTGCAGCATGCCCAAAGGAACGGTCATAATCCTGCTGTATTGGTTGAATTTTTGCCGCCCCTGCTCGCCCTCTTCTTTGTATAATCGCTCTAAAGGAGGAAAAATCATGGTCAATAATTGCATAATGATGGTGGCTGTAATATAAGGGCCCAAGCCCAGCATGGCGATCGAAAGATTAGATAAAGTGCCGCCGGTAAAAAGATTTAAAAGCCCGAAAACCTGAAACTGATCAAAAAATGATTTTAAGTTTTCCGCTTCAATGCCCGGCATCGGGATGTTCGCCATCAACCTGAAAACGGCAAAAACTCCCAGCACAAAAAGAATTTTTTTACGCAAATCGGGAATTTTAAAAACTTGAGTGATTTTATTTAACCATTCCATGGGCTTTTTCTATGGCTTCTTTGGCTCCTTTGGACAATTGACTGTTTTCCACAACTAAATTCTTGGTAATCTTACCTTTGGCTAAAATTTTAACGCGAGGCGTAACTCCTTTTATTCTACGGATTAATCCAAATTTCAGCAATGTTTCGGGATTAACCAGATCCCCAGCTTTAAATTTCTTTTCCAAAGCTTCAATATTAACGACGGCAATCTCGCCTTTTCGAGACTTAAACCTGTAACCACGCAATTTGGGGTATCTTTTAATCAAACCTCGAATCACCGGAACAAAGTTATGACTTTCTCGGGCTTTTTGGCCTTTGCGGCCTCTTCCGCAATAAGTGCCACGTTTGCCTCCCCGGCCCACTCTCTTCCTTTTCGGGCGGAAATAATTTGATTTAATTTCGTGAAGTTGCATGGATTTTAAGCTGTTTTAAAGCTTCAATAGTAGCTCGGGCATTATTGATTTTATTACCGCTCTTGCTGAGAATTTTTGAGGAAATATTCTTAACTCCGGCCAAATGGCAAACCACTCTTACCGTACCGCCAGCCACCAAGCCGCGGCCGCTTCTTTGGGGCCTCAATAAAATATGAGCCGAACCAACCTTGGCAATCACTTCGTGAGTAATGGTTTCTCCGGACATCGGCACCACGATAATATTCTTACGGGCGAGTCTCGTTGCTTTTTCCACGGCGAAAGCGACATCATGTCCTTTAGCTATGCCCAAACCGACCTTACCCGTCTTATTGCCGATAATCACGACGGCCCTGAATCTCATTTTCTTGCCGCCGGCCCTAGTGTGAGAAACTCTGGCCAAATCCAAAAGCTTGGACTCGAATTCGTCTTTAGGGCGTTCCGGCATTTGTCTTCTGAATCTTGATGATGGTTCTTTTTGTATCATGTTAATTAGAATTTCAAACCCCCTTCTCTGGCTCCTTCGGCCACGGCTTTGACTCTGCCGTGATATTTATAAGGTCCGCGGTCAAAAATCACTTTCTCGATTTTCTTTTCCAAAGCGGCCTTGGCGATCATCCGGCCGATTTCCTTCGCCGAATCAACCTTAACTGTTTTACCTTTTTTTAACTTTTGGTCGCTAGCCGACAAAATCGTCTTTTTCTGGACGTCATCAATTAACTGGACATAAATATGTTTATTCGATCGGAAAACGCAAAGGCGAGGCTTCTTCGAAGAACCTAAAATTTTAGCCCTAACTCTTCTTTGGCGTCTAAGTTTTCTTTGTTTGTTGGCTGTTGCTGGCATATGAATTTAAATTAGGCCCCGGCGGTCGTGGTGGCCGCTCTTTTGCCCTCCTTAAGTTTAATCTGCTCACCGAAATATCGTATTCCCTTGCCTTTATAGGGTTCGGGCGGCCTGATTTTTCTGATATTAGCCGCTGTTTGCCCGACCAAGCCCCGATCGGTTCCCTGCACCGTAATAATATTTTTTTCCGCTGAAAAAGCAATGCCTTGGGGAGCCGGCACCTTAACCGGGTGGGAAAAACCGACGCTCAAGACGAGTGTTTGCCCTTCCATTACGGCTTTGTTGCCGACGCCGACGATTTCCAGCTTCTTTTCAAAATTCTTAACTACTCCCTGAACCATATTGGCCAACAAAGCTCTGGTTAAGCCCCAAAAAGCTCGAGCCTCTTCGTTTTCGGTAAAAACTAAAATTTTGCCGTCTTTCATTTCAACCTTAATTTCCGGCCGAACTTTTAAAAAAAGCTCGCCCTTGGGTCCTTTGACCGATACTTGCTGGCCTAAGATTTTCACCTCAACGCCAGCTAGTATCTCAATTGGTTTTTTGCCTATTCTTGACATAAGTTTACCAAATTTCGCAAATAATTTCTCCGCCCAAATTCTGCTTTTTAGCCTCTGAACCCGTCATCAAGCCCTTAGAGGTGGAAATAATACTAAAACCATAACCGCCCCTCACCGACTTTATCTTCTGGGCGGGCAAATAAATCCGCTGTCCCGGCTTGGAAACTCTTTTAATCCCCGAAATAGCTGGAACCTTATTATCATATTTTAAAACAATCTCAAGCGTTTTGCCGGCCGCGCCCTTGCCAGCCTTCACCGCTTTATCGATAAAGCCCTTTCTTGCTAAAATCTTGGCTATTTCATATTTCAAATTGGAAAAATCCACCTCGACTTGAGGGAGCAACACAGCCTGGGCGTTCTTTATTGAATTTAACATATTAGTGGTTGGATCCATAAGATTACCAGCTTGATTTCTTAACGCCTGGAATTAAGGCTTCATTAGCCATTTCCCTGAAACAAATGCGGCACAATCCGAATTCTCCCATATATCCCCGACTCCGGCCGCAACGAAAACAGCGCCTCACGATTCTGGTTGAAAACTTGGGCTTTCTTTTTGCTTTAGCGATTAAAGATTTTTTAGCCATGTTAATATTTTTTAATGGGGAAACCCATTAGTTGAAATAATCCCAGTCCTTCTTTTTGATTTCTGGCGGTCGTCACGATGGTCACCTCAAAACCGAAAATAACTTTAGTTTTTTCCGGCAAAATCTCCGGAAAAGAAATATGTTCACGAAAAGCCACTGTTAAATTACCGCTCTGATCGACCGACTTTGGATCAATGCCTTGAAAATCGCGCGATCTGGGTAAGGCGATATTAATCAATCTCTCTAAAAAATCATACATTCGCTGTCCTCTCAAAGTGACACAGGCGCCGATTACCATGCCTTGTCTCGTCTTGAAAGCGGAAATAGATTTCTTGGCTTCGGTGCCCATAACCTTCTGCCCGCTAATTAAAGTTAGATCCCCGATAATCGCCTCAACAATTTTTTTGAGTTCATCGCCAGTTTTACCGACAACCAATCGACCAAAGCCGGTATTTAAAACCACCTTGGTAATCTTGGGCACAGCCATGCTGGATTTATAACCGAAATTTTGGCGCATAGCGGGAATGACTTCTTTGATAAATTTTTCTTTGGCTCTCATCATAATATTAAAATTCTGACTGGCATTTTTTACAAATGCGGTATTTCTTTTTATCTAAAATCTTGTAGCCGACCCTGGTCGGTTTGCCGCATTTCGGACAAATCAAAACGGCATTGGCAACTGAAAAAGCGGCGGGTACGTGAACCACTTGTCCTTTTTCGCCGGATTTTTTGGGTTTGGCATTTTTCTTCCTGATGCTCGCGCCTTCAACGACAATCTTGCCCTCTTGAGCAAAAACGTCTAAAACCTTTCCTTTCTTGCCGCGATCCTTGCCTGATATTATTAAAACTTGGTCATTCTTATGTATTTTCATATAGCTATACCAATTCTTCGGCCATGCCGGCGATTTTATCAAAGCCTTTTTCTTTTAATTCCTTAGCAATCGGCCCGAAAAGCCTGCCTCCCTTGGGCTCTTTGGTTTTTGCCTCAAGGATCACGCAAGCATTATCGTCAAAACGGATATAAACACCGCTCGATCGGCGGAAAGCCTTTTTTTGTCTGACCACCACGGCCCTCACCACTTCGTGCTTTTTGACAATCTTTCTCGGTTCAGCTTTTTTGACGACGCCGACAAACACATCGCCCAGTTGCGCATAGCGATGCTTCGACCCGCCCAAAACTATAAAAGCCTGGACGATTTTCGCCCCGGTGTTATCCGCCACTTTTAACATGGTCCTTAATTGAATCATAAACTAAACTTTCTTAATTACTTGCCATCTTTTATCCTTGCTCATAGGCCGGCATTCTTCTATCACAACCCTATCGCCTATCTGAAAAATTTCCTCAGTATGGGCTTTGTATCTTTTATGCATCCTGTAAGTCCTTAAGTATTTCTTGTGGTGCTTGACGCTTTCCACTTCCACAACCACGGTCTTCTGCATTTTATTGGAAGTGATAAAGCCGGTAAGTTGTCTCTTGGGCATAATTTTAATTAACGTAATAAAGTTAGGATTCTCGCAATTTCTTTTTTTAATTCTCTGATTTCTCTGACGTTTTTTACCTTGCCCGAAGCCAAATCAAACCTCAAGTTCCTTAAATGTTCCCTTCTTTCTAATAACATACTTTCTAGCTCTTTTTTCGGTTTTTGTCTAATCTCGCTAATTTTCATAATTTCATTATTTCTTAATAAATTTAGTCTTTAACGGCAATTTATTGCCGGCTTTGCCAAAAGCCTCTCGAGCTAATTCTTCTTTAATGCCTTCCAGTTCAAAAAGAATTCGGCCGGGCTTGACCGGAAAAACATAGTGATCAACGCTCCCTTTGCCGCCGCCCATGGGCACTTCCGTCCCTTTCTTGGTAATGGGCTTGGCAGGAAAAATTCTCACCCAAAACTTACCTCCTTTCTTTAAATATCTGATGATAGAACGTCGGGCAGCTTCAAGTTGTCGGGCGGTTAACCATTTGGCTTCCTGGGCTTTCAAACCAAAACTGCCGAAGGCTAATTCCGTACCTCGAAAGTCCACTCCCTCATTCCTGCGACGTCCTTTGTGCCATTTGCGATGTTTTACTTTCTTAGGCGTTAACATGTTTAATCAAACTTTTCACCTTTATAAATCCAAACCTTAATACCGATAATACCGTAGGTGCACAAAGCTTCAGTCAAAGCGTAGTCAATCACCGCTCTGAATGTTTGCAGCGGCAATCTGCCTTTTCTTAACCATTCTCTTCTTGCAATCTCGTTGCCGCCCAACCTACCAGACATTTCGATTTTCGCTCCTTTAACGTCTTTAGCGGCCATAATTTTTTCCATAGCTTGTTTCATCACTCGGCGGTGAGGCATTCTTTTTTCAATTTGCTGACAAATCCACTGGCCCGCTAAAGGAGCCGAGGCCCAAACATTTTTAATTTCCCTGATTTCAATCCTCAATTCTTTTTGAATTCCGCCCAAAATCTTCTCAATTTCTTTCTTTAAATCTTCCGCGCCTTTGCCTCCCCGGCCGATAATCAGGCCTGGCCGAGCACTGTTAATAATGACATTGGTTTTACCGGCGAATCTTTCGATTTCAATCGATTCAATCGAACACTCTTTTAATTTCTTTTTAAGAAAAGTCCTAATTTTAAAATCTTCCTCCAAGACCCGAGGGGTATTTTTCTTCGACAACCAGCGCGACATCCAGTCGGCAGAGTCTCGCACTCTAAATGCCTTAGGATGAACTTTATGACTCATGTTTTTTATCGTTTAAAACCATAATAATATGGGCCGTTTTCTTCTGAATTTCAAATCCCTGACCGCGGGCCCGAGGGCGCATTCTTTTATATTTCGGGCCGTCATTAACTTCGATTTTCTCTACAAAAAGATTCGTCGGATCGAGTTTTAAATTGTTCTTGGCGTTAGCTAAAGCTGAATTCAAAAGTTTTAAAATGGGCTTTGAGGCTTTCTTGGTGGTAAAACTTAAGATAGCGGCAGCTTTATCTGTAGACTTGCCGCGGATCATGTCGGCCACCAATCTTACTTTTCTGGCCGATATCCTTAAATTGTTTAAATTAGCTTTGACAATCATGTTATTGCTTCTTCGCTGGGGTCGCCGCCTCATTTGTTTTTTCCGCTTCTTTTTCGGCAACCCCCGCTTCCAATTCGCGCTGCATGCGACCGCCGTGCCTGCCGAATTTGGTTGTCGGAGAAAATTCCCCCAGTTTATGGCCCACCATGTCTTCGGCAATGAAAACCGGCACGTGCTCTTTGCCATTATGCACCCCAAAAGTAAATCCCACCATTTCCGGGCTGATAATGCAGGAACGCGACCAAGTTTTAATGATGGACTTGGACCCTGGCTTCAAATCTTTCAGTTTTTTCATTAGTCGAGCGTCAATATAGGGACCTTTTTTAAGACTTCTGGCCATGTTTTTGTCTTCTTTGAATTATATATTTATTCGTCCAACTTCTTTTTCTCGTTTTAACTCCGCGAGCGGGCTTGCCCCAGGGCGTTTTAGGGCCAGCCATACCGATCGGCGTGCGTCCGTTACCGCCTCCATGAGGATGATCGGGCGGATTCATTGCCGAACCTCTGACATGAGGCCTTTTACCCCGATAACGCGAGGCTCCCGCTTTGCCTAATTTAATATACATATGCTCGCCTCTCGAAAGAGTACCCACCGAAGCGAAACAATCTCCGAGAATTTGCCTAATTTCGCCGGACGGCATTTTTAAATGAGCATATCTGCCCTCTTGGGCTACAACCTGGGCGGAAGTTCCCGCTCCTCTGACCATCTTACCGCCTCGTCCGGGCTCAACCTCGATATTATAAATTTGCGTGCCGACCGGAATATTTTTCAGATGCAGGCGATTACCGGGTAACAGCTCGGTTTTTTCTTGGTAGACAATAGTGTCGTCCACTTTCAATCCTTGAGGGGCAAGCACGTATCGCCTTTCGCCGTCGGTGTATTCCAAAAGGGCGATAAAAGAAGTGCGATAAGGGTCGTATTCAAAAGCTAAAACTTTGGCGGGCATACCTAATTTGTCCTGACTAAAATCAATCATGCGGTAAGTCTTTTTGACTCCGCCGCCTCGATGACGCGAAGTAACGCGACCATCGCTTCCCCGACCGTTTTTTCTCGACCAGCTTAAAAGCAGGCTCTTTTCCGGCGCCTTCTTAGTCAATAAGCTGAAGTCTTCTTTTGTGGTGTTTTTCTTTAACATGTTTATCGATTGTTGGACTTACGAAATCCCACACTTGATGTGGGATTTCGTAAGTCCCACTATCTCGGTAAAATCTCTATCTGCTGGCCCCGACCTAACCTGACGATAGCTTTTTTATAGGCTTTGCGCCAACCCTCAATCCGGCCCAACCTTCTTCTTTTGGGAGGAATCTTGATGATTTTGATAGATACGACTTTCACCCCGTAGACATCTTCGACGGCTTTTTTGATTTCCGATTTATTAGCTCTTTCGTAAACATTGAAAACGTACTGGCCGACCTTGGCGAAGTTCGTGGCTTTTTCAGTCACGTGCGGCCACTTTAAAATGCGGAAGGCTACTTCGGAATCTTTCTTAGACTTTAACGGAATAACCGCTGGTTTTTCCACCTCTTTTTTTATTTCTTTTTTCCCCGCCTGCCTGATTGCTCGCTTTGGCGGGCTTGCGGCGGGTTTTTTTCGTTGAAAAATATTAAATAAAGCCATACTAATCTTTAACCATAGTTTCTTTTAAGACTTTGATCGACTCTTTCGGCATAACTAAATATTTAAAAGTAAGCAAATCTAAAGCATTCAGGTCCTTAACCTGGCTGGGCTTAGCGTTCTTAAGGTTTCTTGAAGCTAAAATGACGTTCTTGTCCATGCCAGGCAAAACAATTAAAGCGCTTTCATTCTTGCAGGGAAGTTTTTCTAAAAGTTGAGCGATAAATTTCGTTTTAATTTTCTCCAGCTTGAGCGTTTCCAAAACCAATAAAAAATTTCCTTTGGCTTTAGCCGACAAAACCATCAATAAGGCGAGCCTCTTCATTTTCCGATTAATCTTTTTCTTGAAATTCCTGTCTCGAGAAGGACCGAAAGCGATGCCGCCGTGTCGCCAAATCGGGGACCTGGTGGAACCGTGTCTGGCACGACCCGTACCCTTCTGTCTCCAGGGTTTCTTGCCGCCGCCCGAAACCTGTCCCCTGCCCTTGGTGTGGGCCGAAACTTGCCGGCGATTGGCGGTTTGCGAAACAACGACTTGATGAATCAATTCCTGATTAACCTCTAAACCAAAAATTTCCTTGGGCAATAAGGTTTGGCCGACTTCTTTTCCTTCTTGGTCGTAAGTGGCAACTTTCATAATAATTAAGCTCTTATTTCCACTAAGGTTCCTTCGTTCCCAGGAATAGCTCCCCGTACAGCCAATAAATTGTTGTCTTTATCGACTTTTATCACCTGCAGATTTTTAACAGTAATTCTAGATCCGCCCATACGGCCAGGCATCTTTTTGCCCTTGATAACTCTTTCCATGCCGCTGTCGCCGATAGAACCGACGGTGCGCGCTTCGTGTTTAACGCCATGAGTAGCCTTCTTGCCATGAAAACCCCAGCGCCTCATACCTCCCTGAAAACCCTTGCCCTTAGCAACTCCGGCCACTTTGACAATATCCCCTTCTTTGAAAATACTCACGTCAATCTTATCGCCCACGTTTCCGGCCAAGGCAGAGCCTTTATCGCGGAATTCGCGGATAAAACGGAAGGGCTTGTGCTGCATCGGCTTTTTAATTTTCTTTTTCTTTTCGATTTCTTTAAAACCGATCTGCAAAGATTCGTAGCCGTCTGATTTTTTGGTTTTCACTTGGGTAATCTGGCACGGCCCTGCCTCAATCAAAGTCAAAGGCACGATGTTGCCGTCTTTGTCGAAAATCTGCGACATGCCTAATTTTAAACCCAAAATGAATTTCATTACTTTATCAATAAAAGACGGGGCACTAACCCCGTCAACTGATCCGGTTAGTACTTGTTCTATATAGAACTAACTATATAGATAGTATACTCATACAGCCACTATATACCAAGCCCGTTTTACTGTCAATATCCTGCGCTGGTTCATATGATATCCTCCACCGTGAGCCTAAAACAAAATGAAAGAGGTTCGGCCTCTTTCATTTTAACCGTGGAGGGTTCCACCAACCATTCATTGTTTCTCCAACAGCCCAGTGGCCGAAGGACATGATATCGGAAAAGGTCACCTTGTGTTCTTTAGAAATAACCCCGATCTCTCTTCTCCAGCTGATAACGGCTCTGATTTTGAATCTTATCTTAATTAGATAAGCAAAAAGGAATGAGAAAATAATAGGATATTGCCATAACGGGTAAGGAGCCTTGTGAATTTTGCACATATACCCTCCTTGTAAAATGTTCTAATCTTTTATATAAAATTTACATAAAAAAATCAAGCCCCGTCACCACCCGTAGAAAACAGAAAACCGCCCTTTTGGCGATAAACAAAATGAGCGAGGCCGGGCCTCACTCATCTCGTCCCCGAATAAATGGGGTTATTACATTTTAATCTCGATATCCACAATATTATTATTTGTATAAATTGCTGTGCGTGTCGATATCAATAAACAATACGCTATCTTTGTCAATAATATCGTACACGACCCTCAAATTTCCAGTCACATTAATACTACGAATCCCTGTATATTTTCCTGTTAATGCGTGATTGTTTAAAAGAGGATCATAGGGATCATCTAAAAAAAGATTACGCCGCTCTTTGAATTTTGCCTTTTCGTTCCGACGAAGCTTGGCGTATTTTCTGACAAAATTCTTATGCAGAAATATTTTCATCGAGGTAGGTATCCATGTCTTTGGCGGTGGAAAATGGACCGCTGATATTTTTCTTATTTTTAAAATCTTCTCTCGTTCTGCCGATAAGTTTTTCGAGTTCTAGGGTCATTTGGGGAACAGCAGAAATTCGCACTTCACGCGTGCGAATAAAATTCCTTAACGAGGCGTTAAGAACGTCGCTCAAAGAAATCCCAAGCTCCTCGGCGAGCTTCTGAACATTTGCTTTTACTTCTTTATCGGTTTTAATATTGATGATAGCTTTTGCCATATATCTTAAGTATATACGATGTATAGTCTGCCTGTCAAGCCCTCCAACAGAAAACCGCCCTTTCGGGCGGTCTTCCTAATTTACATTCAATATTCCAATTTTATCCCGAGTTTGTCGGCGATCAAATGAAACCACTTTTCGTGGCGATCCACCTTGCCGGTGATTATCACATATTCTTCGTGCATATCAGTCACAGCTTTAACTAATTTATCTACAGAAATTATCAAAGCTTGAACAGATTCGCGAAGACCATCTAAATCTTGTTTAACCTCAACCTTAAATCGGTCAAACTCATCTAAAGTAACTATTTTAGCCAAGTCTTCTTTAGTGGCCAGTGCTTCTTTTAATTTTTGGATATCTTTATCGTCAAGCATATCTTTCTAATTCTATTTTACCATCCTAAAAAGTCGTGTCAAATTATAAAACAGAAAGCCCCGCCTTCGGCGGGGTTTTCCTAATTACATTTCTAATTTACATTTTTATTTCAATATCCACGCCGGCTGGCAGGGTTAAACTCGTCAGAGCGTCGATGACTCGGGAATTCGGATTCAAGATGTCAATTAGTCTTTTGTGAATGCGCATCTCGAATTGTTCTCGCGCGTCTTTATGGACGAAGCTCGACCGATTCACCGTATACTTCTTGGTCTCGGTCGGCAAAGGTACAGGACCTGAAATTTCAGAACCATATCGCAAAGCCGTCTCACAAATTTCGCGAGCGCTCTTATCAATCACCTTGTGATCGTAAGCCCTTAATTTTATACGAATTTTGGGCTTAACTGCGTTTTCAACTGCAACTGTCTTTTTAGGCATCGCCTAGCTTATTTAATGATCTTAGTCACAATTCCAGCGCCCACGGTCTTGCCACCCTCTCTGATAGCGAATCTTTGTTGAGCCTCCAGAGCCACCGGAACAATCAATTTAACATTTAAATTAACCGTGTCTCCGGGCATAACCATTTCCGTGCCTGCGGGCAAGGTTACGTCTCCGGTCACATCGGTTGTTCTGATATAAAACTGAGGTTTATAGCCAGGGAAGAACGGCGTATGTCGGCCTCCTTCTTCTTTAGTTAAGACGTAGATTTCGCCTTCAAATTCGGTGTGAGGCGTGACTGATCCGGGCTTGGCTAAAACTTGGCCGCGCTCCACATCTTCTTTTTTCAAACCTCGGAGTAAAATACCAACGTTGTCTCCGGCTCGGCCTTCGTCCAAAATCTTATTAAACATTTCCACGCTGACCGCCGTAGTTTTCATCGTCGGCTTAATGCCGATTAATTCAACCTCTTCGTTGGATTTGACAATTCCCCTTTCAATTCGGCCGGTAGCCACCGTGCCCCTGCCTTCAATTGAGAAGACGTCTTCCACGGCCATTAAAAAAGGTTTGTCGATTTCTCTGGTCGGTTCAGGAATGAACTCATCAACCGCTTTCATAAGATCCAAAATAGGCTTCACTGCCGGATCATCAATAGATTTGGCTTCTAGGGCTTTTAAGGCCGAACCGCGGATGATGGGAGTCGTATCTCCGGGAAATTTGTATTTGTTCAAAAGTTCTCTGACCTCTGATTCAACCAAATCGATGATTTCCGGATCGTCAACGGCATCGCATTTGTTCAAAAACACCACAATCGAAGGAAGTCCTACTTGGTGAGCCAGCAAAATGTGCTCTCTTGTTTGAGGCATCGGGCCATCGGGAGCTGAAACCACCAAAATACCGCCATCCATTTGCGCGGCTCCGGTAATCATGTTTTTGATGTAGTCCGCGTGTCCGGGGCAATCAATATGGGCGTAGTGGCGCTTATCGGTTTCGTACTCAATATGAGTTACAGTAATAGTGAGCCCTCTCGCCTTCTCTTCCGGAGAGGCATTAATATCATCAACCGACCACTCTTTAGTGGCGTTGCCTTTTAAATTTAAAACGTGGGTAATCGCCGCAGTGGTGGTAGTTTTGCCATGAGCGACATGGCCAATTGTACCAATGTTGACGTGGGGTTTGCCCCTGACAAATTTTTCTTTCTCAGCCATAGGTTTGTTTTATGCTTTTTTAATTAATTATTATTTGTTAACTAAGTACTATCTTAGTCAAATTACGGGAAAGTGTCAATACTAAAACGGCAAGTCTTCAATCTTGAGCTCTTCCTGCGACAACTCTGGCGGCAGGGGCTTAGGCTCTTTTTCTTTAGCTTTGACTTCTGGTCTTGCCCTTCCTTTCTTATAATCAGCAAAGGAGGTCACCACTATCACGGGCTCGCCGTTTTCTACGATGATGACTTTGCCGCCGTCTTCTTCGATTATTTTTTTGATTTCGTTCAGGTCCACGGATGTATGGATTTACGAAATCCAACAGATATGATGGGATTTCGTAAATCAATTAATAATTATTTACGTTTGCCTTCGACGATTTCTTGGGCGATGTTCTGGGGAACTTCGGCGTAATGATCAAACTCCATGGTAAACGTTCCTCGACCTTGGCTCGCTGAACGGATGGCTGTCGCATACCCGAACATTTCCGACAAAGGTACTTTGGAATTAATAACTTTGAGTCCCCCCACCCTATCTTTAGTCTCTTCAATCTTGCCTCTCCGCGAAGATAAATCTCCAATAGCATCGCCAAAATATTCTTCAGGCACCAACACTTCCAATTTCATAATGGGTTCTAACAGAATGGGTTTCGCTTTTTTACAAGCCGCTTGAAAGGCCATGGCGCCGGCCAGTTTGAAAGCAATTTCCGAAGAATCAACTTCGTGATAAGAACCGTCGTATAAGGTCGCTTCAATATCAATCATTTGATAACCGGCCACGATTCCCTTATCCATGGATTCTTTAACTCCTTTTTCCGTAGCCGGAATGTATTCTTGAGGAATAATGCCTCCCTTGATTTCATTAACAAACTCAAAACCCTGGCCTCTTTCTTTGGGCTTAACCCTCAACCAAACATGGCCATATTGTCCCTTGCCGCCGGACTGCTTGATATATTTGCCTTCGGCTTCGGCCTCCTGCTTAATGGTTTCTTTGTAAGCAACTTGAGGCTGGCCGACATTGACGTCAACCTTAAACTCTCTTTTCATTCTATCGATAATGATTTCCAAATGCAACTCTCCCATGCCCGAGATAATCATCTCGCCGGTTTCCTGATCACTCTTCATTTTGAAGGTGGGATCTTCTTCGGCTAATTTCTTAAGAGCTGAGCCCATTTTTTCCTGGTCGGCTTTGGTCTTGGGTTCAATTTTAATGCCGATAACCGGTTCCGGAAACACGATTTTTTCCAGGATAATCGGATTCGCTTCATCGCATAAAGTATTGCCCGTAACCGTATTTTTTAGACCGACGGTTGCCAAAATATCGCCGGACAACCCTTCTTCCAGGTCTTGCCTTTCATCGGCGTGCATTCTTAAAATACGGCCGATTCTTTCTCTTTCTCCGGTAATCGAATTCAAAACATACGACCCTCGGACCAATCTGCCGGAATAAATCCTAAAAAAAGTTAAAGTTCCCACAAAAGGATCGGTCATAATTTTGAAAGCCAGAGCCGCAAAGGGTTCGGTGTCTAAGGGCTTTCTTTCAACGGGCTCGCCGGTCTTAAGATCAATACCTTTAACGGGCGGCAAATCAAGAGGATTAGGTAAATACAAAACCGCGGCATCAATTAACGGCTGAACTCCGATTCTTTTGAATAACGAGCCGAAAAAAACCGGAAAGATTTTACAGGCGATAGTTGCCCTTCTCAAACCCTTTCTCAATTCTTCCAGAGTCAATTCTTCTCCGCTCAAATATTTTTCAATTAAGGTGTCGTCTTCGGCCGCAATTTTTTCCACTAATTTAGCTCTCCACGTTTTGGCTTTTTCGAGCAAATCGCCCGCAGGATCTTCTTCTTTTAAAATTTCGCCTTCTACGCCTTCGAATTTCAAAACTTTCATCCTTAAAAGATCAACCACTCCGCAGAAACCGTCTTCTTCGCCAATGGGGATTTGGGCGGGCACAGCCAGAGGCGTCAATCTTTTTTTGATAGAATCAAGGACTAATTCGAAATTAGCGCCCATTTTATCCATTTTATTGATAAAACAAACTCTCGGAACGTTAAAATTGTCGGCTTGCCGCCAAACAGTTTCGGATTGGGACTGAACTCCCGCTCCCCCGTCAAAAACCACGATAGCTCCATCCAAAACTCTTAACGAGCGCTGAACTTCCGCCGTAAAATCAATATGGCCCGGAGTATCAATAATATTAATTTGGTAGCTTTCGTTATCCACTTTCCAATAAGT
>MHMD01000027.1:16147-19672 GCA_001819295.1 Candidatus Nealsonbacteria bacterium RIFCSPHIGHO2_02_FULL_43_13
AATCCAAAGGAGTCGTACCTTTTTCCAAAGTGCCGATTTTGTGGACCTTACCCGTATGATATAAAATGCAGGTGCTCGTTGTCGTTTTACCTGCCGAAATATGGGCAATGATGCCGATGTTGCGATATTTTTCTAGAGGATGTTGTCTGGGCATAAATCTTTACCAGGCGAAATGGGCAAAAGCCCGGTTGGCTTCGGCCATGCGGTGAGTATCGTCTTTTTTCTTGATGGCTGCGCCCTCGTTTTTAGCGGCGAGCATCAGCTCTTCAGCTAATTTCTCGTGCATCGGTTTGCCTTTTTTTGATCGAGCAGCGTTAATAATCCACCTAAAAGCCAGGGTCAACTTTCGGTCTCCTCTGACTTCGCGAGGAACCTGATAGGTCGCCCCGCCGACCCTCTTCGGTTTGATTTCGAGCAGCGGAGAAGCGTTTTGGATGGCCAGTTCAAAAACCTCCAAAGGCTCTTTTTTGGTTTTTTCTTTAATAATATCGAAGGCCCGATAAACGATTTTCTTGGCAATGGTTTTCTTGCCGCGCTTCATGATGTGGTTGATAAGCTTCGAAGCCAGGACGCTCTGGTAAATTGCGTCGGGGTTCAAGACTCTTTTTGTTGTTTTACTTCTAGCCATTATTTTTCTTTAGGTTTTTTAACGCCATATCTTGATCTTTCTTGCTTGCGACCCTCGACTCCCGCCGCGTCGAGCATCCCCCTGACAATATGATATCGCACGCCAGGCAAGTCTTTAACTCTACCGCCGCGGATAACCACCATGGAGTGCTCCTGCAAATTATGTCCTTCGCCGGGAATATAAGCGGTCACTTCCATACCGTTGGTCAAGCGGACTCTGGCCACTTTTCTTAAGGCCGAGTTAGGTTTTTTGGGGGTAGTGGTAAAAACTTTCAAACAAACGCCTCTCCTGAAAGGAGAGCTGTAGTCTTTGGGTCCATTTTTTAAAACATTAAAACCAAAACTCAAGGCCGGCGTTTTGTCGGTCCTCGCCTTTGGCCTTCTGCCTTTTTTCATTAATTGACGAATTGTCGGCATATTTCAAATTAAAACAAAAAGCACTTTGTGCTTACGTTATGAGTTTACCAAACCCCAAAACAAAAGTCAATACAAATCATTTGGACGTCGCACGTCCTAATGGCCACACTTATTATTAAACGGCGATGAGGTAGTATAAGAAAGCGGCTCCTTGGAAAATGTAATTAATGGCGCCCAAAAATAAAAGCGCCAAAAGAATATAAAGGCCGTATCGCTGCAAAAATATTTTAAGGCTGTCAAACTGCGGCGGCAAAAAAGCAAAAAGAATATGCGAGCCGTCGAATGGCGGCAGAGGAATCAGATTAAACAGCGCTAGAACAAAATTATAAATCACAATGAGGCTAAAAAGCATTGATGTCGTTTCAGGTAAGGGGACAAATCTGATCATCAAACCAAAAATTATCGCTATTAAAAAATTGCTAAGAGGGCCGGCTAAAGAAACTTTGAGCATCCCCCATTTTTGATCGCGTAAATTATAGGGGTTAACGGGCACGGGCTTCGCCCAGCCGATCACGAACGGACTTTTCGTCAAAACTAATAAAATGGGCAAAATAATCGTGCCGAAAAGTTCGATGTGTTTTAACGGATTTAACGTCAAACGGCCGGCGTGCTTGGCCGTATTATCCCCCAACCTTAGAGCCATGCTGCCGTGGGCAACCTCGTGGAGAATGACCGAAAAAAGCAAAACGATCAAAGAAAAAATAGTGATTGACATTAAATTAATCTTATCATAGAATAACCGTATATGGCTAGAGTTTGTGAAATTTGTTCGAAAAAAGGCATCATGGTCTGGAAGCTGGTAAAACTTCGCGGAAAATTCAATCCGACCATTAATAAAAGAAAACACCCGAATCTTCAATTGGTGACTTTGACTTCAGGCAAAAGAGTGAAAGCCTGCGCCAAATGCATCAAGGCCATGGGAAAAAATAGGTAGCTAACCTTTCGGACTCTTAAGATTAGTGAGTTTAGATAAGTGGTCAGAAAAAAGATCCGAAGGGTAAAGTTCGATAAGTTTTAATTTTGCCTCACGGCAGAATTTTCTTTTTCTCGCGATAATTGTGTCATACGATCTCTTCTCGCCCGCAAGCCCGAAATATTCAATCCTCACATTCCCGACTGAAAAATCTGATGTCATTCTTGTGTTTCCATAAGGAACGTTTCTTTCGTGCTTAATACAACGTCTAAACAGCCAATCGTCAATGATCTTTTCGGCGAAAGAATCACAGACATGACCGTCTTGAGCGATAAACTTCTTTGAGAATAGAACCACATTAGGTTCAAACCCCGCAGCCCGAATTGCATTGTTCCAACTACCAAAATACGTACGATAAACACGTAAACTACCGAATTCTCTTTTCAGAGGAATCCTCCCGTTTATTAAATAAAACTTTTTAATCCCACTAAGAAGCGCTTCTTTGGAATAAGGTTTTCTCCAATAACATGAAAGATTAATTCTAGCTAATTTACCTTGTTTAATTCTTCTGCTCTCCGTCCAAATACGTTTATTTTTTCTCTCCCACATCGACTTCCTTTGTACAGAAGTTAGGGTAATCCCCTTTGTCCAACTAACGGCCGTGCTTGGACTAACGCCTAATTTCGCTCGAATTTCTCTATGGGTTAATCCATTTCGGCGTAAGACTATGGCTTTTAATCTAATTTTAGGAGGATATCTTACGCCGCGCCCATGGGCAATTTTCACATTCATTATTATATGATATAATAAATTATCCGCGGGGTGTAGTATAACGGCAGTACGTACCCTTGGGGTGGGTATGATCGGGGTTCAATTCCCCGCACCCCGACACCTTCAAACAATGTGCCCTTTATGGGCATTTTGTTTTATTTGACAAATAAAACTATTTGTGGCAAAATGCCTCATAACGTTAGCGGTTACTTAAAAACTTAAAAGGAGAATTACCGATGCCAAGTAAAACAAAGCTGGGGAAATTCCTGCGAGCCCGTCGGCTCGAACTCGAGCTGCGACAAATAGATATAGTTAAGCTTGCGGACATAAGGCAGACTTATTATTCCGCCCTTGAAACTGGTAAGATACAATCTCCGAGACAAAAATGTCTTAAGGGTTTATCTAGGGCATTACGATGTGAAATATCGCAACTGAAAGCCTTGATTCGCGAGCAGCGGAAACCAGAAACTGAATTGGGCAGATTGATTTTTGATCGGCGGGAACAATTGGAACTAAGGCAAAAGAAATTTGCTGATAGATTCAAGATGGGTCTTACCACAATCGGGGAACTAGAACGCGGCGTTAACCGTGGTATTTCTTATCGCCTGGTTAAACCACTAGCAAACGCCCTGGGGCTGAAACCATCAGCCCTAAATAAGTATGTAACCAGGTGGGAGAAACCTAACAACAGCAGGCTTGGCCGGTTGGTTCGTGCCCGCAGGAAAAAACTCGGGCTCAGTTTAGCCCAAGTTGGTAATAAGATAGAAGCCACCAGACAGTTTATGAGTCAGATTGAA
>MHMD01000028.1:0-16122 GCA_001819295.1 Candidatus Nealsonbacteria bacterium RIFCSPHIGHO2_02_FULL_43_13
GTTTCTGCCTAAAGAAAAAATATCTCAACTGCCCAAAACCCCGGGCGTCTATGCTTTTCTTGCCTCGCCGAAGCGTCATCGCGAAGGCGGGAAAAAAGAAGCTAAGTTCTTATATATAGGAAAGGCCGTCAATCTCAAAACCCGAGTTAATCAACATCGTAAGTTGATGAATTTAGCTGAACGAGTTGGCTATATTAAAACCGATTCGGAGATTGACGCTTTAATTTTAGAAGCGCGGCTAATCAAAAGATACCAGCCAAAATACAATATCACCTGGCGAGACGACAAAAATTACTTTTACGTCATCGCCACCCAAGAAGCTTTCCCTCAAATATTCATCACCCACCAGCCTAAAAATGAGGGAGGCCGGGCCTCCCTCATCGGACCGTTTGTTGACGGAAGAGCTTTGAAGGAAACTTTAAAAATTTTAAGAAAGGTTTTTCCCTATAGAACCTGTAAAAAACTGCCCGGGCACGAACATGCGTGTTTGTGGTATCAACTCCGTCGCTGTCCTGCTCCCTGCCTTTCAAAATCTTCTTTAGCCCAACAAATTGTTGGATTTCCGAAATCCAACATGAGAGAATGCCAAAGAAATGCAAAGAATCTCATGACGACGCTCACTAAAGGAAAAAAATTCGCTCTGGGAAAGTTAAAAAAAGAAATGGCGATGCTTGCCAAACAACAAAAATTCGAAACCGCTGCCAGAATCAGAGACCAAATCGCTTCTTTGGAAAAAATCTTTGCCCATTCCCGCGTTTTCGAATCTGAACAAACAGTACCACGTACTAGTACGTGGTACTGTGGAAAAATCGAAAGTTATGATATTTCTAATATCCAAGGGAAGGAAGCGACGGGAGCTATGGTTGTTTTTATTGACGGCGAACCCGATAAGTCGCAATACCGGCAATTTAAAATTAAGGGGGCTCATGAACCCAACGACATCGCCATGCTCAAAGAGGTATTGGAAAGAAGATTAAGACACAAAGAATGGCCCTACCCTGACTTAATCTTAATCGATGGGGGCAAGGCCCAATTTAACATCGCCAAAAAAATCTGTTCGAGGCTCCGCCTCCAACATATAAAAATCATGGCAATTGCTAAGAAAAATAACGAATTGTATATCGAGGGAGAAAAAAAGCCGGTTTTGCTGAAAAACCTACCCCGCGAAACTTTTAATTTAATCTTGCAATTAAGAGACGAAGCTCACCGCTTTGCTCGAAGGTACCACCATAAATTAAGAAAGAAGTCCTTGTTAGATTAGAGATTATTTGCTATCATGAAAAAATGCGGAAGTTTCTTGTTAAAATTGTTTCGGGAGTTTTGGGGTTATGGATTGCGGTAAACTTCTTGCCGGGAGTCGATTTCACGGGCAGTTTGCAAAGCTTGGCGATCGCTGGAATTTTACTGGGCGTGGTGAATTTTTTCGTAAAACCCATTCTGAAAATCGTTACTCTGCCCTTAAGAATGCTGACCCTGGGATTGTTTGGAATAATCATCAACATGGCCATGGTCTGGATTATCGACATCTTTTATTCGGAGTTGGTGATCATAGGTATTCTGCCGCTTTTTTGGACAACCCTTGTCGTTTGGGGTTTAAGCATTATCCTCGGCTTATTCTTTACGAAACATCATGACTAATATTTTAATCTGGGCCCAATTAGTTGTTTCGATAGTTTTAATCGCCTTGATCCTTTTGCAGCAAAGAGGCACCGCTTTAGGTTCCGCTTTCGGGCAGGAAAGCGGTTTTTATGGCACGCTCCGAGGAGTGCAGAAAAAAATCTTCTGGGCGACGATTGTTATGGGAATCCTCTTTCTGGGATTGGCTGTAACCAATCTCATTCTCTAAAACAATGCGAACCTTACCCTCAAAAAAACAATGGGTACAATTTTTTTCTGTTTTAAACCAAAGAGAAAAAATTGCCTTTTTGATTTTTTTAGGGCTGTTTATCGGTTCAGGACTTTTTTCAACAATTAATTTTTATTTAAAGCAGACTGAAATCGCTCCTTCAGCCGGCGGCCGATACCTTGAGGGCTTAGTGGGTAGCCCCCGTTTTATCAATCCGATTTACGCGCAAGGTTCGGATGTTGATCGGGACCTGGTGGAGATCATCTTTTCAAGCTTGGTGCCCGATCTGACTCAAGATCTGAAAATTACCGAGGACGGCAAAGCCTATGAAATTACTTTGAAAAATAATGTTTTTTGGCACGACGGGACAAAACTCACCGCCGATGATGTTATTTTCACCATCAAAACCATCCAGAACCCCGATTATAAAAGCCCGCTGCGAGCAAATTATTTAGGGATAGAAACGCAAAAAATTAATGATTATGCCCTCAGCCTTAAAATTAAAGACCCTTACAGCGCTTTTTTGGAAAGATTGGAAGATTTAAAAGTCATGCCCGAACATATCTGGCGAGATATCTCTCCTCAAAATTTCCTTTTAAGCAACTATAATTTAAAACCAATCGGCTCGGGCCCCTATCAATTTAAAGATTTAAAACAAAATGGCGCTAACGTTATCGTTTCTTTGACTCTCGCCAAATTCAAGAATTATTTTGCGAGCGCCTCTAAAAAACCTTATCTTTCGGAGATTTCTTTCCGTTTCTACGAATCAGAAAACGACCTAGTTAACGCCGCCAAAAAAGGGGAAATCGACGGTTTTTCGGTAACCTCGCCCGGCTACTTTAATCTTTTCGACAAAGGAACTTTCAATGAGCTTTCCTTGTCTTTGCCCAGATATTTTGCCGTCTTTTTTAACTCCGATAAGTCTAAATTTTTAGCTGACATTAAAATCAGACAGGCTTTAAATTACGCCGTCAATAAAAACGAAATCATCCAAAGCGCGCTTTCGGGCCGCGGCCAAATCGTTGACTCCCCCATCCTGCCAGACGTTTATAGTTATGAATTGCCGACAGCCGTTTATGAGTTTAATTTGGAAAAAGCGCAGGCCTTGTTAGAAAAAACAGACTTACAAAAAAAGGACAACCAATGGGTCCAGGTGACTAAAACCGTTTCAACCGAATTCAAAAGCGAGCTCAAAGTAGGCAGCAAAGGCGCCGAAGTCTCGAATCTGCAAAAATGCCTAAACATAGATCCCACCGGTTATTTCGGCGAACAAACCAAAACAGCGGTTATCAACTTTCAAGAAAAATACCTGAATCAAACAACAGGCACGGTTGGCAAAAACACTCGCGCTAAGCTCAATGAAGTTTGTTCTCAACCTCCCAAAGAAACGCCTTTATCGTTCTCTTTGGTTACCGTCGACGATCCTATCTTAAAAGAGGTGGCTGCTTTAATTAAAAAACAGTGGGAGGCAATCGGCATTAGCGTTGAAATTACGACCTACCCTGTTTCTCAATTAACTCAAGATTTTATTAAGCCGAGAAATTACGAAATGCTGCTTTTCGGCGAGGTGCTGGGAGAAATACCCGACCCCTTCCCCTTCTGGCACTCCTCTCAAGTTAAAGATCCGGGGTTGAATCTGGCAAAATACGAAAACAAAAAAGCGGATATTCTTTTGGAAACGGCGCGAGTCAGCCTGGATGAAACGGTCCGAGCCAAAAAATATCAAGACCTGCAGAACATTTTAATTGCGGATGTCCCCGGAGTTTTCCTGTACCGGCCCGATTATGTTTATTTTGTTAATAAAAAAATCGAGGGGGGCCTGGAAATTAAAATGATCGCCGACCCGTCTGAAAGATTTGCCGATATCGAAAATTGGTATACCAACCAAAAAAGATCATGGAAATAAGATTTTTGAACGATATGAGAGAGGTGCTCTATGACCAACAATGGGCCGAAACCGCCCCGAATCTTGAGTTGTATTATATGTATAGAGGCGTGAAGAAAAAAGACGGATTGAGGTATGACATCACGGTTATCCCGCCCCTGATGCTCGGCCAAGAGTTTACGAAAACCAAAGGCCACGGACACGCGGGCGCTTACGGCGAAATTTATATTGTGCTTGGAGGACAAGCGCTCTATCTGCTCCAAAAATACGCTAACGAAAAAATTGAAGACGTCTATGTCGTCAAAGCAAAAAAGGGAGATATTGTTGTCATCCCGCCCTATTACGGGCACGTCACCATCAATCCATCAAAAAAAGAAACCCTGAAAGAGGCTAATTGGGTAAGCGTCTCTTGTCAAAATATTTACAACTCATTTATCGAAAAGCAGGGGGCTTGTTACTACTTCGCCGGCAAGGGCTGGATCAAAAATAAAAAATATGATAAAGTACCTAAGCTACGTTTCGAGCAACCATTAAAGAAATGGCAACCAAAGTTACTAAAGCGATTATCCCCATAGCCGGACTGGGCACGAGATTCTTGCCCTTAAGCAAAGTTTTGCCCAAGGAATTTTTTCCGTTGATCGATAAACCAACCATCCAATACATTATTGACGAAGCTAAAAACTCGGGCATTAAAGAAATCATCTTTGTCAATCGCCCGGAAAAAAAGGAAATCGAGCGGTATTTTACACAGTACGCGAGCAACTCCCCGGAACTCGAAGAGATTTTGAAAGATAGGGGTAAAAATGAACTTTTACAGGAATTGGCTAATTTAGAGAACGATGCCAAGCAGGTCGCTTTTTCTTACGTTTTACAACAAACTCAACTTGGCGATGGGCACGCTGTTTTACAAGCGAAACAGACGGCCAATAACGAGCCCTGTTTGGTGCTTTTCGGCGACGATATCGTACATTCGGAGAAACCTTGCTCGCAACAATTGATTGATGTTTATGATAAATATCAGTCCCCTGTTTTGGCTTTGTACCGCTTGCCCAAAAATAAGCTTTCGTCTTACGGCGTCGTGCGAGTCAAAGAAGTGGCTCCTCGTATTTTTGAAATTTTAGGCATCGAGGAAAAACCGGCGCCGGGTAAAGAGCCGTCTGATTTGGCAGTGGTGGGCAAATACGTCATCGACCGAAATGTTTTTGAAACCCTGGAAAACAATTCTTGCCGAGCCGACGGCGAAATAAGACTGGCCGGCGCTTTTAATGAGATGATTAAAAAAGGCATGAAAGTTTACGGCTACGAATTTGAAGGCAAGTGGCTGGAATGCGGCAATAAACTTGCTTACCTTAAATCCAACATCTATTTATCGTTACAAGATCCTCGTTTCAAAGAAGAGCTCAAAAAATTTCTAGCAGAAGAACTTTAATTTTGTTTTGCCCAGGTGATGAAACTGGTAAACATGTAGCGTTCAGAACGCTATGCCGAAAGGTCTGGGAGTTCGACTCTCCCCCTGGGCACAAATTCGTGAAAATAATTGATTTATCGCAAACTGTTTCAGAAACATCCTTACTTTACCCGGGAGATTTTGATATTGAATTGAAACAAACAGAATCTATGGAAAAAGGCGCGAGCCACAATGGCGAGGTTATTAAGGCTGGAGTTCATGTTTTAACACACCTTGATTCCCCTGGTCATCAGATAAGGGGCGGTAAAATGGTTCAAGATTATCCCCTAGAAAAATTCGTCCAACAAGCCATTTTAATTAATCTTTTGGATAAAAAAGAAATCAAAAAAGAAGATTTGGAGCCGTATCAAGATAAAATTAAAAAGGTCGGAGCCTTGCTCATAAGAACTGGTTTTGATAAGATAATAGAAAGATACGAGCAGGACGCGGATTTCCGCCAAAAAACGAAAATCAACGTTAATGACCTCCCTCAATTTACGCAAGATTGCGCCGAATGGCTGTCGAGCTTCGGCAACTTAGAATTAATCGGCGTTGACAGTTTAACGGTCGGTAATAAAATAATTCATAACGCTTTTTTACAGAAAGACATTTTGCTTGTCGAAGGCCTCTTTTTGGAAAACGCTCCGGAAAACTTTGTTTTGCATTGTTTTCCTTGGAAATTAAAAAACGTTAACGGCGCCCCTTGTCGGGCGGTAGCTTTAATATAAATAAGTATATGATGAGAAAAAATATTGTTGAAGATCACACAGGACCGAATATGAGAATTATTCCATTGGGAGGATTGGGCGAAGTCGGCCGCAATATGATGTGCATTGAGTACGAAAAAGCGATTTTAATCGTTGACGTAGGTTTCCGCATGCCTGAAGAAAGCATGCCCGGAGTTGATTACATCATCCCGAACGCTTCTTATCTCAAGGGTAGAGAAAAAAATGTAGCCGGGGTGGTTTTCACTCACGGCCATTACGATCACATCGGCGCTGTCCCCTATATTGTTGAAAAATTAGGGCACGGCGTACCGCTTTTTGCCTCGGGATTAACGGCCGGCATAATACTCAAAAGGCAGGAAGATTTTTCCTATCTGCCCAAGCTTAATTTAACTCGCATATCAGACGGCAGCAAAATCAAGCTTGGTCCGTTTAGTGTTGAATTTTTCAAGCAGAACCACAATATTTCCGACAACATGGGCCTTTTCATCCAGACGCCTATCGGCAACTTAATACACACTTCTGACTTTAAGTTCGATGACGATCCGGTTTACGATACGCCCACGAATTTCCAAAGATTAAAAGAAATCGGCTCGCGAGGCATTTTACTTTTGATGTCCGATTCAACGGGGGCGGAAGAAAAAGGCCACTCCTTATCAGAAAGGAAAATCATAGAAAATCTTGAAGAAATCTTCAAGCAATCCAAGGGCCGCATCATCGCCGCGACTTTCGGTTCGTTAATCAATAGAATCCAGCAAGTCATCGCTTTATCAGAAAAATACGGCAGAAAAGTGGCGGTGGACGGCTATTCCATGAGAACCAACGTTGAAATCTGTAAAAAATTGGGCCACATTAAATCGGAAAAGGGCACTTTGATCAAGCCCAACCAAATTCAGAATTTCCCGGACCACAAAGTAACCCTGATCTGCACCGGAGCTCAAGGCGAGGGACAGGCGGTACTTATGAGAATCGCCAACGGCGAACATAAATTCGTGAGGTTGAAAAAACAAGACACCGTCATCTTCTCTTCTTCGGTCGTGCCGGGCAACGAAAGAACCGTCCAGGTTTTAAAAGACGAACTTTACCGCCAACAAGTCAGGGTTTGGCACTATAAAATGATGGATATTCATGCGGGCGGACACGGCCAGCAAGATGAATTAAAGGAAATGATGAGTATTATGAAGCCGAAGTTTTTCTTGCCGATTCACGGCCAATACTCAATGCTGGTTAACCATGCGATTTTGGCGGCCGAATCCGGCATACCGGAAAAAAACATCGCCGTAGTTGAAAACGGCCAAGTGATCGATTTAACCCAAAATAAAATTGCGATCGAATCCAAGCCCGTCGAAGCAAGCTATATTATGGTAGACGGCCTGGGAGTCGGTGATGTCGGCGAAGTGGTTTTGAGAGACAGGCAAACCTTGTCTAAAGACGGCATGTTTGTGGTTGTCGCCATCATCGACCGAAAAACTGGCAAAGTTAAGGGTTCTCCTGATATAATATCTAGAGGATTCGTTTATCTTAAAGAATCGAAACTATTATTAAGAGACACGCGGAGAAGAGTCATCGATATCGTTGAAAAATCAACGGGTTCGGGCGGAGCGGTCAACTGGTCGTATGTGAAAGACAATGTCAGAAACTACATCGGCGATTTCCTTTATGCCAAAACCCAAAGGCGCCCCATGATTCTGCCCGTCATCATCGAAGTCTAATTATGAGAATACTTTCAGGCATCCAACCGACCGGCTCCATGCACATCGGCTCTTATTTAGGGGCCGTCTCGCAATGGAAGAAACTCCAAGAAACAGGAGAGTGCTTTTTCTTTGTGGCTGATTTGCACGCCTTAACCGTTCCTCAAGATCCGAAAAGCTTTTCTGCTCAAGTAATGCAAACAGCCATTGAGCTTATCGCCGCCGGGCTTAATCCTGAAAAATGCGTTATTTTCATCCAATCCGAAGTTAAAGAGCATACAGAACTTTGCTGGCTATTAAATACTATTACTCCCTTGGGGGAATTAGAAAGAATGACCCAGTACAAGGACAAGTCCGGGCAATTCAAAGACAGCATCAATGCAGGGCTTCTTAACTACCCGATTTTGCAGGCAGCCGACATTCTCTTATATCAAGTCGACTCGGTGCCTGTCGGTGAAGATCAAAAACAGCATCTGGAATTGACCAAAAACCTGGCCAGAAAATTTAATCAAAAATACGGCAAAACTTTTAATGTTCCCGAGCCGCTGATGTTAGAGACCGGGGCTAAAATCATGTCCCTGCAGAATCCCAAGAAAAAAATGTCCAAGTCCCAGCCCGAAACCTGCCTTTTCCTTTTTGACGAACCCGATGTCATCAAGAAAAAAATCATGTCGGCTGTAACCGACACTGGCAAAGCGATTAAATACGATCCTGAGAAAAAACCGGGCATTGCCAACCTTTTGACAATTTATTCGCTCATCGGCCAAAAATCCATCAAAGAGCTTGAGAAAAAGTTCTCCGCCAGAGGCGGATCCGCCTTGGACGGAAAAGACGCAAGTTATGCTCAGTTTAAAATGGCTTTAGTTAAACTTTTAGTCGAAAAACTCGAACCTTTCCGTTTAAAGAAAAAAGAGCTGCTGGCGAGAGAAGTTTACGTGAAAGAGATCTTGGAACGAGGCCGAAAAAGAGCCCAAATTATCGCCGCGGGCACCATGCAGGATGTTAGAAAGAAAATGGGGCTAAACTAAACTCTATCTTAGCTAAACAAAAATACACAGGTGTCACCTGTGTATTTTTAATTTATTCAAGAACAATATCTTTAATGCTTTCAGTCCCCTTCTTGAGCTCTGTTTTATATAAAATCCAATTCTCAACTGACTCTTCAATTTTGCCGGCGCCACCAAAAAATTCCATTAAGAAATCTCTTTTAGTTACGGAGGGAAAATTAGGCACTCCTATACAATCTAAAAAATTCGACCAACGATATGATTTTAGAAATTGGATGGCTTTCTCGGAATTCTCAAAACCCCTTTCTTTCCAATCTTTTTCTATAGTTTCTACGGGGTTAGTAAAAATATAACAAATTAAATTGAAAAACTGTTTATCATCTTTAACATGCACCGCTTTAAAACATCCCTGGAACAAAGAACCCATTCCTTTTCTGTCATATTTTTCATTAAAATACCCGACATAACTGTTAGCTAATTTCTTCATAAAGAGAGATATCCCGCCGTCGACTAATTGACGCAAAATCAAATGGTAATGATTTGGCATTAAACAAAAAGCAATAACCTCTACCATCGCCTCTCCCCTAGATACACAGGTGTCACCTGTGTATCTTTCTCTTTTTCTTTTTTGCCGTTCTTCTATTCGATCTCTCATTTTTATTAATCCTTTCTCGTTCAATTCATAAAGACAAAAAATGAAACGGAAAAAATCCGAAGTCTGCAGAAAAATTTCTCTTTTTTCTACCCCCCTATTAAAAACATGGTAAAGCTCGCCAGTAACAAATTTAGGATGTTTTGTCGGCATATTAAATTAATTATATCAAAGATAAAAGAAATACACAGGTGTCACCTGTGTATTTCTTTTGTTCTACTAATTAACCGAACAGCGGGCGACCGCGTCGCCCTGGGGTTGAACTCAAGAATTGAGTTCAACGGGCAATTACTGCCCTGGGTTAAGAAGAGCCAAAAGCTCTTCTTTTTTTTCTGCTAAAAGTTTTTTTGTTTTGGCTTCGAGAACCAGCCGCAAAAGCGGCTCAGTGTTAGAGGGACGGACATTAAACCACCAATCTTCAAAATCAATTCTTAACCCGTCTATCTTTAAAATTTTACCGTCTTTAAATTTATCCTCAAGAGCCTTAAGGGCTCCTTTTTTGTCGTTTATTTTGAAGTTTATTTCACCAGAATGATAATAGACAGCGAAATCCTTAACTAATTCTGAGATTTTCTTCCCCGTTTTTGATACTTCTTCAATAATTTTTAAAATTACAAAAAAAGGAGCTTCGGAAAAATAATGAGATCTTAAATAATAATGACCGTTCAACTCTCCCTGGAAGATAATGTTCTCTTTTCTCATTCTTTCTTTTATGAAAGAGTGGCCTATCCTGCCTATCACAACCCTCCCCCCGGCCATCTTCACCGCCTCTCTTATTATATTGCTAGAGCGCACGTCGCAAAGCACTTTCTCTCCAGGATTCTCTTTTAAAATTAATTCTGCCATTAGAGCGGTTATAAAATCTCCTGGGATTATCTCCCCTTTCTCGTCTACGAAAATAATCCTGTCGCCGTCTCCATCAAAAGCTATGCCTAAATCTGCTTTTTTCTTTAGCACTTCTCTTTTAATTGCCCCTAAGTTCTTTTCTTCGTGGGGGCTGGGAAGATGATTTGGGAAATTGCCGTCTAAATCAGCGAAAAGATGGTCAATTTTACAATTTGTTTTTTTAAAAAATTCTTTAACAACCAATCCTGGCACGGCATTAGCCGTATCAACAACAACTTTAAGAGGTTTTATCATCTTCAAATTATGATCTTTCAAATTAAACTTGATATATTCCTCCGAAACATTTTTTTTAATCGCTCTGCCTTTTTCAGCATCCTTAAATCTTCCTCTTAAGACCATCTCTTTGATCTCCTCCATCCCGCTATCTCCGCTAATAGGAATCGCTTTCTCTCTGACTAACTTCAGTCCATTGTATTGGGGAGGATTATGGGAAGCAGTAACATTTATTCCACCATCATATTTAAAATGGGCGGCGGCAAAATAAAGCATCGGGGTGATTGAAAGCCCGATATCAACAACATTTCCTCCTTGGTCGGTAATCCCCTTAATTAAATGCGAAGAGATTTTTGGAGTAGATAAACGAGCATCTTTGCCGACTACCACGGTTGGTCTTTGCTTTTTTAAGAATTTGACAAACGCTCGACCAATTAAATAGGCTGCTTCTTCGTTAAGCATTTCCGGATAGATTCCTCGAATATCGTATGCTCTAAAAATTTCTGGATTGACTTTCATATTATCCTAGTATATCATAAACGTATGAAACTTTACGAATTAACCTATCTGCCCTTGCCGGGACTTTCCGCAGACGAGCAAAAAACCCTCTCAGAAAGGGTGGTTTCTTGCCTAGAAATGCCCTCGATTAGCCAGCATTCAAATGGTTTTTTGACTACGATGGACTTCAACGCGGAGCCCGAGAAAATCAAAGAAATTGAAGAAAAACTCAAGCAAGAAGCGCAAATCCAAAGATATCTTGTTTTGAACAAAAAACCGGTCAAGTTCAAGGCGAGAAACCTGCGAAGGGAAGAATTCTCTAGAAAGGCGGAGTTCGCTAAAAAAACAGAAAAAGAAGCAGGCAAGCCAAAGGTCGAATTGCAAGAAATTGAGAAAAAACTCGACGAAATTTTAAAAGATTAATATGAATCTCAATAAAGTCATCCTGATCGGCAATCTCACTGCCGACCCGGAATTAAGAAGCACTCCTTCGGGTCAGCCTGTCGGCAATTTCCGCATGGCGACCAATAGGATTTGGATCGATAAAAATACTCATCAAAAGCAACAGGAGGTTGAATACCACACTATCGTTGTTTGGGGGAAATTGGCCGAAATCGCTTCTCGATTCCTGACTAAAGGATCTCTGGCCATGATCGAAGGCAGATTAAGAACCAGATCTTGGCAGGACGCCTCGGGTGTTAAAAAATATCGAACTGAAATTATCGCCCAAACTTTACAACTAGGCCCAAGATTGCAAAAAGCCGCCTCCGAAGGAGGCGAGCCTCGTCCCGCCGAGGCGGGACGGGAAGAAATACCCATTATCGAGGAAGAACCAACGGTCGAGCCGAAAGACGAAGGAGAAATTGACGTTAAAGATATTCCGTTCTAATCAACGAATAACTAATTTATCGCGAATATACGAATTCGTAAATTCGTAACGAATTCGATATTCGCTGATTTCTATGGAGTGTTATTTTTGTAAAAAAAATGTGGAGGCAATCGATTTTAAGGATGTAAAAATCATCCGCCATTTCGTTTCCGGTTTGGGTAAAATCAGGTCAAAAAAAAGAACTGGCGTTTGTTCAAAACACCAGCGCAAACTAGCTAATGCCATTAAGCAGGCTCGGCATTTAGGACTGCCTCTTTTAACTTTTTAAGGACGAGCGGGTTTTCCTTCAGGAACTTCTTGGAACCTTCCATCCCCTGTCCTAATTTTGTATCTTCGTATTGAAGCCAACTGCCGGCTTTTTTTATTAGCTCAAGCTTTAAGGCGGTGTTTAAAAGATCGGCAATATAAGAAATGCCCTCGTTGTAGAAAATATCGAACTCGGCGGTCTTGAAAGGGGCTGCCACTTTATTTTTGACGATTTTCGCCCGGATTCTGGAGCCGGTAATCTCTTCCCCTTGTTTAATCTGGGCGATTCTTTTCAATTCAACCCTGACTGAAGAATAGAATTTCAAGGCCAAACCACCTGGCGTCGTTATCGGAGAGCCCCACATTACCCCAATTTTCATTCTGGTTTGGTTCAAAAAAATCACCAGAGTCTTGGTCTGTGAAACGATGCTGGCCAGTCTTCTTAAAGTGGCCGACATTAATCTGGCCTGAAGGCCGATGTGTTGGTCGCCGATTTCTCCGGCAATTTCCGCCTTGGGAGTCAAAGCCGCCACCGAATCAATCACAATTACGTCAACCTTGCCCGACCTGATCAAGGTTTCCACGATTTGCAGGGCTTGTTCGCCTGAATCAGGCTGGGAAATTAGAAGTTCGTCGGTATCAACCCCGATCTTTTTGGCGTAATCGGGATCCATGGCGTGCTCGGCGTCAATAAAAGCTCCGGCTCCCCCTTTCTTTTGAGCTTCGGCTAAAATATGCAGCGCCAAAGTGGATTTGCCGGTAGATTCTGCCCCGAAAATCTCAACAACGCGTCCTCGAGGCAGGCCCTTAACCCCTAAGGCAAGATCTAAAGAAATAGAGCCGGTCGGAATCACGTCAACATCAACAGCCCTGACGTCTTTTAACTTCATAATTGCGCCTTCGCCGAAACGCTGCTTGATTTCATCAATCGCTTCTTGAAGGTCGGCGTCTTGGCTTTTTGATTCTTCGATTTTTTTCTTCTTGATCATATTTTTATGTGCGGATTTACGAAATCCAACATATAAATCCAACATATATGATGGGATTTCGTAAATCGTAAATTTTCGTTTATATCTTTTGCCAGCCGTCGGTTTCTTTTTCCTCGCCCGGCGCATCTTCAGCCAAAGGCGCCTCTGCCAGCTGGGCAACGATAGGGTTTGAAACCAAAATCTCGCGAGGTTTGGCTCCTTCCCCTGGCCCCACAACCCCCCTGTTTTCCAAAATATCAATTAATCGGGCGGCTCGCGCATAGCCCACTCTTAATCTTCGCTGTAAAAGAGAAGCTGAAGCTTTTTTAGCCTCAATGACCAATTTCTTGGCTTCTTCGTAAAGAGGATCTTCGTCGCCGGACATAAAATCAGTTTCCAGATTTTGTTCCAGGGTTTTTTCCAGGTTCTCGGCAATCTCCAAGGCAGGAGTTTCCTCCGCCATGACGGGATTTTGGATTTTGATGAACTTGGCTATTTTTTTAACTTCCTTGTCGGACACATAAGCCGCTTGAATTCTGCGGGGCTTAGCAATTTCGGCTGAAACGAAAAGCATATCACCGGCGCCCAGTAATTTTTCTGCTCCCGAAGAGTCCAAAATGGTCCTGGAATCAACCTGGGAAGCCACCTGGAAAGTAATCCGGGAAGTAATATTGGCTTTGATTAAACCGGTAATGACCTCAACCGAAGGCCGCTGGGTGGCTAAAATTAAGTGTATCCCTACGGCTCGGGACATTTGAGCCAGCCGGACTACGCTCGCCTCAACATCCCGGCCGCGCGCCATCATTAAATCGGCTAATTCATCAACGACTAAAACAATATAAGGCAAAGGCTCTCTGCCGTCTTTCACCACCAACTCATTGAAGCTTGAAATATCCCGGGCGTGTTCTTGCGACAAAACATCAAATCTCCGCTCCATTTCCGTAATCAGCCACCGAAAAGCATTGACCGCCTTCTGAGAATCGCAGATAACCGGGGTCAATAAGTGCGGCAATTCATTGTAAACGGGAAACTCCACTCTTTTGGGATCAATTAAAATAAGCCTTAAAATATCCGGCGAACACTGATAGAGCAAGCTCGCGATAATGCTGTTTAAACAAATGGTTTTACCTGTGCCGGTGGCGCCGGCCACCAAAAGATGCGGCATGCGCGCCAAGTCCGCAAACATCGGATTGCCCGCGACATCCCTGCCTAAGCTCAAGGTTAGGGGAGAGGAGGCATTTTGGAAATTTTGATGCTCGATTAAATTTCTTAATCTCACCACAGTTCTGACTTTATTAGGCACCTCAATACCGACGAGCGGTCTCCCCGGGATGGGCGCTTCAATTCTCAAAGGATGACTCGCTAAAGCCAAAGATAAATCATTATTTAAAGTAGTAATCTTGGAGAGCTTCACTCCTTCGGCCGGCTTTAGCGTATACTGCGTAACCGTCGGTCCGATATTAACCTCGGACATTTCGACCTGGATATCAAAATTCTGTAAAGTTCTTTTAATGATCGTGGAATTAATTTTGATGTCGCCGGCCGAGGGCACCCCCTTGTCCGACTCCAATAAATCAGTTGTCGGCAAATGATAATCTTTATTGGCAAATGATTCCTGGGGCTTAGTTTTGAATTCCTGGCTCTTAGGAACCGGTTTAATCTCCAGGGGCGGAGCTGGCACGGAGACAATTCCTGATTGAGCTTCGATTGATTTAACTTTAAATTTGGGCCCGAAAATCTTTTTCATTAAACCGGAATCAGCTTCTTCGCCGGCAGGAATTCTGGCTAAGGGTTGTTTAGGTTTTTGTAAAAATTGCCAAATAATAACAGCGCCAATTAGCACAATGGAGGTGAAAATAATTTGCGTAGCCAAGAGGCCGAAAGCTTTCAAAAACGGCAGACTAATTAGATATCCCACCCAGCCGCCCCTGCTGACCCCTTGCTCTAAAGACTCAAAAATAGCGCTCGTGCCTAAAACCAAAAGAGAGATTGCTAAAATAACAGGCCAACTGTTTCTATAGCGCAACTTGAAAAAAGCAAATCCCCCAGCGATTAAAAATAACGGTAAAATAAAGACCGTTTTGCCTAAAAGGAAAATAGCGACATTTTTGAAATACTCCCCGCCTGTTCCCGCCAAGTCAAAAAATGACAAAACGATGATAACAGCAGATAAGCACATTAAAACAAGCAGAATCAGGCGCTTGGTCTGATCGGGCAACGCAAACCTGCTCGGCTTTTTTTCTTCAAGTCTCTTCCTCTTGCCGTTGTTATTTTTTACCTTTTTCCTTTTCGCCATATTTATATTATTCTACCACACCTTGATACTCCGGGCAAAACAAAAACGAGTGAGGTCCGACCTCACTCGTTTTTGCTCTTAGCTGTTGAGAAATTATTTTTGGAGATGTCTCTTAAAACCGGTGCCGGCTGGAATGAGCTTGCCGATAATCACGTTCTCTTTCAAGCCTCTCAAATGATCTTCCCTGCCTTCAATGGCCGCTTTAATCAAAACCCTGGAAGTTTCTTGGAAGCTGGCGGCTGACAAGAAGCTGTCGGTAGTCAAAGCCACTTTGGAGATGCCCAGGAGCGTGGGCGAGAAAGTCGCCGGCTTTTTAGCTTCTTTTTTCATTTTTTCATTTTCTTCAACAACCTTACCGATTTCCAATATCTCGCCGGTGTTAAATTGGGTTTGGCCGGCGTCCCTGATCCTAACTCTGGAAAACATTTGCCTGATAATCACCTCGACGTGCTTATCGTGGATAATCGCCCCTTGAGAGACGTAAATATGCTGAATTTCTTTAACGATATAACGCTGGGTAGCCTCTACGCCCGTAGCCCTAAAGAGCTCTTTTAGGTCAAGATTGCCTTCGCAAAGCTGCTGGCCTTTTTTAATTGCCTGGCCCGGTTCCACCCAAATAGCGCGCTTGGGCGGAATTTGATATTCAATCTCGTCAATCTTTTTACCCTGCCTACCGGCAGGCAGGCCATCTTTGCCTTTCTTGGACTTCTCTTTCATATCCTCGATCTTGATTTTCATAACTCGTTCGGGCGTAATTTCTAAGACCTGGCCGTTAACTTGGGAAATCATTGCTTTGCCGGCCGGCACTCTGGCTTCAAAAACTTCTTCAACTCTGGGCAAGCCTTGGGTGATA
>MHMD01000028.1:16234-26935 GCA_001819295.1 Candidatus Nealsonbacteria bacterium RIFCSPHIGHO2_02_FULL_43_13
TGAAGTTTTTGAAGATCGCTGTCCATAATAGCATTGGCTATCTGCCAGTCGATGAGATCGCCTTTTTTGCAAACTCCTTTGATGCTTTCCAAAATCGTGCGACCAATAATCTTAAAGAAGAAACTCTGGCCTAAATCCTTGCTGTCTTGTTTAGCAAGCGTAATCCCTTCTTCGTCGCGGCAATCTTCATCCCTAATCACCATGTCGTGAGCTACATCAACCAGCCTTCTTGTCAGGTAGCCGGCAGCCGAAGTTCTCAAGGCCGTATCCGCAGTGCCTTTTCTCGCGCCGTGAGTGGAAATAAAGTATTCCAAAACGTCAAAACCTTCTTTGAAAGAAGACCTTACCGGCAATTCCAAAATCTCGCCGGCCGGATTGGTAACTAACCCCTTCATGCCCGACATCTGAACAATTTGGGACCAAGTGCCCCTGGCTCCAGAATTAATAATATTGATAACCGAACCCAAAGGCGGCAAAGCTTTTACCACCAATTTTTCGATTTCCGCTTTGGTCTTCTGCCAAACCTCGATGGCCTTATCGGTCTTTTCCTCTTTGGACAAAAGCCCTTTCTTGTAATGGGAATCGATCACTTCAATGGCCTGATCGGCGTCCTCAAGAAGCTTTGCTTTTTCGGGCGGCACGACCAAGTCGTCCATGCCCCAGGTAATGCCCGAAATTGTGGAATATTCAAAGCCTAATTTTTTGATTTTATCCAAAGCCTCTTCAACCGTATCTTTATCGTAAACCTCGATCATTTTCGCCGTTAGCTTTTCCAGGGTTTTCGCATCCATTTCTGAAACCTCAAAAGCGCAGTCCTTGGGCAAAGTATTGTTAAACAATATCTTGCCGACGGTCGTTTCCACGAATTTACTTTCGACTCTGACTTTAATGAGCGCTCGCAAATCAATAATACCGGTGTCAGCCGCTAAAATAGCTTCGTTTTTGGAGCCAAAAATTTTACCCTCGCCCGCTCCGCCGGGCTTGATTCTCGTAATCCAGTGGCAGCCCAGCACAATGTCCCTCACCGGAGCGATAATCGGAGCGCCGGTCGCGGGTTTTAACATATTCAGGCTGGAAAGCATAATTTCTTTGGCTTCTTTCTGGGCCTCGTCCGACAACGGCACGTGGACAGCCATCTGGTCGCCGTCAAAGTCAGCGTTAAAAGCTTTACATACCAACGGATGCAAGCTTAACGCTTCTCCTTCGATTAAAACCGGCTGAAAGGCCTGGATGCCCAAGCGGTGAAGAGTCGGGGCCCGATTTAAAATCACGGCCTTATCTTTAACGATATCTTCCAAAATGGCCCAGACTTCGGCAGGGGCTGATTCGATTAATCTTGACGCTCCCCTGACGTTATAAGCCAGCTCTTGATCTAAAATCTTTTTAATCACAAAAGGCTTGAAAAGCTCTAAAGCCATTTTCTTGGGCAGGCCGCATTGATGCAGTCTCAAGTCGGGACCAACGACAATGACTGACCGGCCGGAATAATCAACACGCTTCCCCAAAAGGTTCTGTCTAAATCGGCCTTGTTTCCCCTTAAGAATGTCAGCTAAAGATTTCAAAAGGCGTTTGCCGCCGGTGGTGGCCGTCGTCACCTGGCCCTTTCTCATGCCGTTATCGATTAAAGCGTCAACCGCTTCCTGCAGCATTCTTTTTTCGTTTCTGACGATGACGTCCGGAGCGTGAATTTCCAAAAGATATTTTAAACGATTATTGCGGTTAATGACTCTGCGATAAAGATCGTTCAAGTCCGAAGAGGCGTACCTGCCCCCGTCCAGTTGCACCATCGGCCTCAAATCAGGAGGCAAAACCGGCAAAACGGTCAAAAACATCCACGCCGGATCAATATGAGCTCTTAACATCGCTTTTAAAACTCTCAGTCTTCTCAATAATTTCCGGCGAATAATCGGCGCGGCTTCAGGTATTGCTTCTTGAAGCGTTTTGATAATTTTTTTAAGGTCGACTTCCTGAAATATTTTCCTAAGGGTTTCCGAACCGGTGCCGGCTTCAAAAACCTCGCCGTATTTCAAAGAAAGATTATGGTATTCCAACTCCGAAATAACTTTCAAAGGCTTTAAACTATTCAATTCTTCACGAGCCCTGTCCCTGGCCGTTTTTAAATCTTTGGACTTCGCGTCATTTTTTGATTTTTGCTTATACTCTTTTTCGATTTCTGACAACGCATTTTTTCTCGCCTCTTCGAAAACCTTGGTGATAATATAAGAAGCGAAATAAATCACTCGTTCTAACTGCCCCATCGGAATATCCAAAATCATACCCATTCTCGAAGGCACTCCTCTTAAAAACCAAATGTGGGAGCAAGGCGCAGACAGGGCAATGTGGCCCAGTCTTTCCCGGCGCACGCCGGCTTTGGTCACTTCGACTCCGCATTTGTCGCAAACAATGCCTTTATAGCGGATTTTGCGGTATTTGCCGCAATAGCATTCGTAGTCTTTAGTCGGCCCAAAAATCCTTTCGCAAAACAACCCGTCTTTTTCCGATTTTTGAGTTCGATAATTAATGGTTTCGGGCTTAGTTACCTCGCCGTGCGACCAACCCAAAATATCTTCGGGCGAGGCCAGTTTTATTCTGATTGATTCTAAATCTATAACTCGCATATTAGTTGCACAGGTGTCACCTGTGTAATTACACAGTTACACAGGTGACACCTGTGTATTTGCATCTGTGTATTTGTATTTTTATTCGTCTTTAATAATTTTTTCTTTTACTTCGACGGCTAAACATAATGATTTTAATTCGTTGACAAGCAAATTAAAGGAGGCGGGCACTCCCGGATTTCTGATTTTATCCCCTTTCAGGATCGCCTCGTAGGTTGCGGCTCGGCCCGGCACATCATCGGACTTGATGGTCAGCATTTCCTGCAAAGTATAAGCCGCTCCATAGCCTTCCAAAGCCCAAACTTCCATTTCGCCGAATCTTTGGCCGCCAAATTGCGCTTTGCCGCCCAACGGCTGCTGGGTGATTAAAGAATAAGGCCCCGTGCTTCTCATATGGATTTTATCTTCCACCATATGAATCAGTTTCATCATGTAAATTTGGCCCACGGTGATTTTTTCAGGGAATGGCAGTCCGGTTCGGCCGTCAGTTAAGATAACCTTGCCGTCTTCGGGGAAACCAGCTGCTTTCAATTCCGTTTTGATATCTTCTTCGGTCGCTCCCGATAAAGCCGGCGAAATCGCGGTGTAGCCCAATTTTTCAGCGGCAAAACCCAAATGAGTTTCCAAGATTTGCCCGATATTCATACGCGAAGCCACTGATAAAGGATTGATGATAATATCAATCGCCGTACCATCGGCCATGAAGGGCATCTCTTCTTGCGGTAAAACTTTAGAAACGATTCCTTTATTACCGTGGCGGCCCGCTAATTTATCGCCCGCGTTGATTTTTCTCAATTGGGCCACTTCAACCTGGATTCTTTTGATAATCCCCGGCTCCAATTTATGACCGAGATCCCTCGCAAAAACCCTCACTCCGACAACCCGGCCTTTTTTGCCGTGCTCCATAGTTAAAGAAGAGTCTTTGACTTCGCGCGCTTTTTCACCGAAAATAGCTCTCAATAATCTTTCTTCGGCCGTTAAATCCTGCTCGCCTTTGGGCGAAATTTTGCCGACCAAAATATCATTGGGGCCAACTTCCGCGCCAATTCTGACAATACCTTCTTCGTCCAAATCTTTTAATTTATCTTCGCCGATATTGGGAATATCGGCCGTGGTCTGTTCGGGCCCCAGTTTCGTTTCTCTCACATCGCAGGTAAAGTTTTCCAAATGAATCGAGGTGTAATAATCCTCTTTGACTAATTTATCGGAAACAACGATCGCATCTTCAAAATTTCTGCCTCGAAACGGCATAAAAGCGACCAAAACATTGCGGCCCAAAGCCAAGTGCCCCCGGTCAATCGCTCCCCCGTCAGCCAAAATATCGCCTTTTTTCACGGTTTGGCCGCGATTGACAATCGGCTTTTGATGGAAACAAGTATATTGGTTAGTCCTGATAAAAGTTTTTAAAGGATAATTGCGGCTGTTGACCTTAACATGTTCCGCATCAACCTCCATTACCGTCCCGGGTTCTTGGGCGATAACTTCCTGGCCTGAATCTCGGGCCACTTTTTCTTCAGAGCCCGTCAAAACAAAAGGCATCTGCGGTTTGATTAAGGGCACGGCCTGGCGCTGCATATTAGAACCCATCAAAGCGCGGTTGGCATCGTCGTTGCGCAAAAACGGCACCAATGAAGTACCCATTGAAATGAATTGCTCGGCGGCCACATCGATAAAATCAATCTTGTCGCGATCAACGAGACCGGGCTCTCCCTTAGTTCGGGCCGCCACCCTTGTTGGAATAATTTTGCCGCGATCATCAATCGGCACGCCGCCGTGAGCAATATTGTATTTCTCTTCTTCGTAAGCGGACATATAATGAAGTTCCTTAGTTACTTTACCGTTTGCCACTTTAAAATAAGGGGTCTCCACAAAGCCGTAAGAATTGATGGTGGCGTAACCCGCCAAGTGGCCGACCAAGCCGATGTTGGGGCCTTCCGGAGTTTGAATCGGGCAAATTCGGCCGTAGTGCGAAGGCTGAACATCCCTCACTTCAAAACCGGCTCTTTCTCTGGTCAACCCGCCCGGCCCTGTAGCTGACAACCGTCTTTTATGTTCAAGTTCGGCCAAAGGATTTTCATTGTCCATAAACTGGGACATTTGGCTTGAGGTGAAAAACTCTTTGACCACCGCCATGACCGGCCTCGGATTGATTAATTGGCTAGGACTCAAAGTGAAAACATCCAGCGTTGACATTCTGTCTTTGATGATTCTTTCCATTCTCATCATGCCTACCCTCATTCTGTTTTGCATCAACTCATTTAAGCGCCTGACTCTGCGGTTGCCCAAGTGATCAATTTCATCGGGTTTGGCTCCGGGAGTATTGTTGAGTTTAATAATTTCCCTGATAACAGCGATAATATCTTCGGGTTTCAAGACCCTGTCTTTAATAGTAACCTCTTCTTCTTTGCCGCCCTTTTTGTTGCGATTTTTGGCTAATTCCGGCAGTCGCTGCCAAGTTTTCCAGCGGCCGACTTTCGACAAGTCGTAGCGCTCGAAATTAAAGAACATATTATTCACCAGTTCCTGGGCGCTGTCGGAGGTAGCCAAATCTCCGGGTCTTAATCGGCGATAAATTTCCACCACAGCTTCGGCTTGAGTCTTGGCCGTATCTTTTTCTAAGGTTGCCCGCAACTCTTTATCAAAAGTTTCTACGCCAAAAGCCCGCAAAAGCGTAGTGGCTGCCACTTTTCTTTTACGGTCGATTTTAACTCCGATAAAACCCGAGGGCTCCGATTCAAACTCGAGCCAAGCCCCCCTATTGGGGATGATTTTCGCGCCGAAATAATTCTTGCCCCCGACGGTTTTAGCGGTGATAAAAGCTCCGGGCGATCTGATTAATTGAGCGATGGCGACCCTCTCTACGCCATTAACGATAAAAGTGCCCCGCTCGGTCATTAGGGGGAAATCAGCTAAAAAGACTTCTTGCTCTTTAATCTCTTTAGTTTTGAGATTGACAAGCTTTGTTTTAACTCTTAAAGAAACCTCGTAAGAATCGTTGTTAATCTTCGCTTCAAGGTCATTTTTATATTTCGGATTATCCAGCTTGTAATCAGTGAACCAAATCTCTAATTCCTTGCCGGTGTAATCCCTAATGGGCGAGACTTCCAGGAAAAGCTCCTTTAAATCGCGCGCCCAAAACCTGTCCCAAGAATCTGTTTGGACTTTTAATAAATAAGGGAGGGGCAAGGTAACTCCTGATTTGCCGAAGTGTTTGAATTTCATATATATGATGATAAATTCAACTTAAAAAAACCCTAAGGCCTCACTTTTTTAGGGTCAATTTTATTAATATATTTTAATCAAAAGAAAGAGTCAAGCGAGTATTTAAAAACGCAGATAATTTGATTATACTCGGATCCAAAGATATGTCAAGGACTACGATGTCGTGAGGTCGGACCTCCCCCGTAATTTTGGGGGAGGTCCGACCTCCTAAAATAGTTATCGGAGCTGGTCGATCTTTTTTTGCACGTCCTGGTTGGCCGGATTCAATTCCAAAACTTTTTGGAACTCTTCGATAGCTAAAGATTTCTTGCCTTGAGCTGCGTAAGCCACTCCCAGAGAATAATGGGCGTTGGAATGGTCAGGCACCAAAATCACCACTCTTTTGAATTGATTAATCGCCTCGGTAATCTGATTGTTGTTGAAATAAAGCCGGCCCAGCTGGAAAAGAATTTCTGAGCTTAAAGGAAAATCTACGGCTAACTCTTCCATTTCTTTTAAAGCATTCGCCTTATCTCCCTCCTTTTCAAAAAGCAAAGCTTGTTGAATTAAGGCATCAGTATAATCAGCTTTGACTGCAATGGCTTTCGCAAATTCCTCTCGAGCCTTGCCAATTTCATCAGAGGCAATGTAAAGTTTGCCCAACTCGGTATAAGCTACGGGGTTCTGCGGATCAAGCGCAATGGCCTCCTGGAAAGACTTTATCCCCCACTCATTGGCGCCCGTAGCCACGGCTTTAATTTCCCGATAAATCATGCCTAGGGTTTCCCACATGGCAACTTGCTTAGGAGCAAGTTCGGTCGCCACTCTTGCCTGATTGATGGCGGTGGCCACCAATAACTGAATGCGAGAAGCATCCTGTTCGTTTAAAACATCGTTCAAATAGGCTCTCGCTAAAACCGCCCGGTACTGGGGAGAGCTCGGATTGAGTCTGACTGCTTTTTCCAACAACACCGTTCTTTCGTTGCTTAAATTTAACTTCTGGGCATTGGCATAATTCACATCGGCTAAATAGGTCTTAACGTTGAAAAAGTAAAGCGCTAAAACTCCCACGCCCACTAAAATAACAATCGTCGAAAACACCAAACTTAATTCGGGAAAATTCTTGAAAGAGATTACTTTTTCTTTAATCGGTTTTTGCCAAGCAATAACCGATAAACCCAAGATTAACCAAAACAAAAACGCTAAGGTCGTGTTTTGATAATAAACGAACTGCCCCGCGACGAGTGCGGAAAAAACCATCAATAAAAGCAGGGCTTGCGACTTTTGCCGCAAGAAAAAGTAGCTGGCCATAAAGAAGATGGCGATTAAAGCCAAATAGCTTAAAATTCCCAAAAAGCCTAAAGTTCCTAAGATTTCAGCCAAATGAACCCCTGATCGGTCAAATCTAATTTGCCATAGCCAGCTTGAGTTGATTGACAACGGTTTTTCTTTGGCAAAGTCGTAATTAAAAGTGCCGATGCCCGAGCCCAAAAAACTGCTTTTAACGCTGTCCGTAGCTCCCCCGAAACCTATTTGCCAAGAAGTTTTTTGGTCTAAAACCTGCTCTTTCATTAAATTCGCCACGTTTGATCCTTCGCCGAAAATCAACGCCTGGGGCTGCGAAACAATACAGGCCGCCGCCACGATAATTAAAAATATCGGGATCAAAAGACGATTAACATTATCCCGAAACACTTTTTTCCATAAACTTAAACCCACGAACAAGGCAAAGGTTATTAAGACGATCAGCCAGGCCGGCGTAAAACCAATGATGATTAACAAACCCAAAATGGCTGCCAAAAGCAAGTAAGTAATCCTGCCGGTTTTGGCCGATGTTAATATTTTGCCTACCAAGAAAACCATGCTTATTGCCAAAAAGATACTTAATCCTTCAAGCGAAGCAGCCGTCGGATTAAAAATCCGCAACGCCATCATCTTGGGCAAGAAAAGAAGACCAGCCAGTTTCGCAAAAACACCGAAGATAGCCAAATAAGAAAACAGAACCGCAACAAAGACTGACCAGGAAAGCGTTTTCAAAAGCCCGCTAATCGTGATGTTTGGAGGTTCGACCTCCTTGGGAGGTCGAACCTCCCCAGATCGGACGTTGTTGGTAATCAAGAAATAAAACACGCCCAAAGACAAAAGCCCGATTAACCCGTTAGAAAACCGCCCGTAAAAACCGTACAAGCTTGATGTTTTATCTACCGAAAAGATGGCCGATAAGATGGCGACTCCCATAAAAGCCAGAACGAAGATATCCAAGGGCGAGCGCTCAAATCTTATTTCCTTATCAACTACAACCATCTTGGCCAGCCACGCGAAAAACGCCAAAGAAACCAAAAAGAGCAGTAAAAACTGCTTATTATATTCAAACGCCTCAAAACTGAAAGGCAAGAAGAATAGCGGCGTTAAAAACACGAGTAAATATAGACTTATCTTGATGATGCGGTCGAAAAAGTTTTGCATAGTTTTTATTTATTAATTAGTTGCTAATTTATTATACCATTATTTGAAATGAGCAGAAAGCCCCGCCCTTGACATCACCCCTTGATTTGCTATAATTGCGTTAGACACTGATAAGTTCGTATACCACGGACTAAATCGGGTACCACGGAAAGGTCCTCAAAAGGGGCCTTTTCTGTTATAATAAATCCGTGGACTCGGGCCTGTGGTGTATAAAGTAGCATATCAGTGTTGGTACCTGATGAAGCGAGTGCAAATCTCGCCGGGTCCACGTCAGAAAGTCTTGGCAATCCCAGGACTTTTTGATTTCCCGCAATATCGTGAGGTCCGACCTCCCTCAAAATTACGGGGGAGGTCGGACCTCCTAATATCCGTTACTTAAAGTGCGCCCCCAGCCCCTGGTTACTTGCCCTGAGCCGCGTCGAAGGGTAATCCTTACTTGAAATGAGCACTTAGCCCCTGACTATAATCTAATCTGGGCTCGTTGCTTAACTAAGTTAAGCAACGCCTATTCGAGGGTGAAAGAACTAATTTCGTCAAATTTTCTGTCTAATAACACGCTTTTTACGAACTTTTGATAATCGCTCGGGCTAGAAAAAAACTCTCCCAGCAGCCCCTTTTCAATAATAATTGAATTTCTTTTATTCAAATACTCCTGTTGCGTACTCCATTGGTATTCTTCGGCAAATTGCATTACTTTTTCTATATTTTTTATGCCATTTTCTTTCAAATTGGGCTCAACCAATTCTCCTGGATTTAAGACATTAATGTAGACGAGAAGGTATTGAAGATATTTTTCGTTATCAATTAAAGCCGCTTTGAATGTTCCCTGGTATAAACTTCCCACCCTCTTATATTTATTGTTGAAATACTTTGTATAGCCAACGCCTAACTTATGCATGAAACAACTAATTCCGCCTTCTTTGATTTCTTCTATCAACAGATGAAAATGATTCGGCATCAAGCAATCGACTAAAATTCTGACCAAGGGTTTTCGTTCCCGATTATCTTTTTTAAAAAAATCTCTTAAAACTCCGAAAGTTACCCCTCCTCGGGTTTTTTCCAATTGCCAAAGCAGGTTTGCGGTTGCCTTTTCATCGTTGAACATAAACAAACCCTGAAGAAATCTCCATCGGTCATTATCATTCTTAAAAATATCCCTCTTTTCCACTCCCCGATTATAAATATGGTAAAAATTTCCTTTGTGAAACTGAATTTTTCTCATCTTTTTTGTTTTAGGCTTATTGCTTAACTTAGTTAAGCAACGACCCTTTTATTTGAAGTGGGTGGAAAGGCCGGCGTTGTAATCGGTTCTTATTTGTTCAGGAGTCCTGGCGTAGTTGTAAATGCGGACGTCGTCAATCAGGCCGTTGAAATAGTTTGTAATGTCACATTGGGTCCCAATATATGCGTTTCCCCCGGTTTGTAGTGTCCCGCTATAATCAGAATTGGAATTTTTAAGAACTCCGTTTACATAAATTTTTCTAGCAGTCCCATCAAAAGTGCCGACAACATGATACCACTGGTTTAAATTAAAGACCTCGCCACTGGAAAGCGGGCGTTCGGTTCCGCTAATTTTGGGATTAAACTGAAAATTACTGCTAGCATCCATTCTCAATGAAGTGTAACCTTTGCAATAGAATTCGCTCCAAGATGTTACAGAATTTACTTTCACCCACATCGAAACGGTAATCGTATTGGCAATATCTAGACTTGTTCCGCTACCTGCATTAACATAATCATTCACGCCGTCGAAGGAGAGGGCCGAGCCGGATTTGCCCGCGACCCAGGCGGAAGAGGTGGCTGAGCCGGCGAGGACGAGGGTGCCATCATTATTATTATCAGTAGAGTCATAAGCAGTTCTGCCTTCTCCTTCGTCGAATTTCCACTGGGCCACAGGTCCCCCTTTGTTGTAGTGATAGCGAACTTCGGTATTAGATAGCGCCCGATTGTAAATACGGACCTCGTCGATAAGACCCGGGAAAAAGAGTGCACCATTATTATCTCGCCCAATGCTTAAACTAACCGTTGTAGCATCTAGATTACCAGTATATGTACCAGTATTTTTAAGAACTCCGTCTTGATAGAATCGGATAGTGCCGCTATCATTTTTATCCCAAGTTCCAACTAAATGATACCAAACATCTTGTGTCATTGCAGTTCCTACGGCAGTATTCGCAAAAATATCAATAGATGGAATTCCAGATGGATCACTCATTAACCGATAACTATCCCTATCATCACTAGCGGTATTTTTGGAAACAATGGAATGCCATGCTGCCGCCGCCGTTCTTTTAGCCCAAGCTTCTACCGTGACTGCTGTAGTAATATTTTTTAAACTATCATTATTCCCCGCGTCCACATAATCATTGCTCCCGTCGAAGCTTAAAGCGCCGCCGACTTTGCCCTTTGTCCAGCT
>MHMD01000028.1:27058-27489 GCA_001819295.1 Candidatus Nealsonbacteria bacterium RIFCSPHIGHO2_02_FULL_43_13
CGATAAATACAATACCAGTTGGGTTCTCGGCAACTGCAGTTTTAGTTGCCGCTTGATTAGTATTTTCTACCCCATTTATGTAAGTTATCTTTCTACCAGTAGTAAAATTAACCATGCCGACGAGATGATACCATTGCCCCGTACTTAAAGCGCTCCCGCCAGAACTTTCTTCGGAACCTGTTCCGTCATCCCAAAGCACTCTAAAGTCATTACTGGCAGTACGGTAATATATTCCATAATTGTAAGTAATTCCACCGCCAGACTTGTTGAGTATAAAATGATCTCCCGTAAGTGCACTAGCTTTCACCCATGCCTCTATTGTAAATGAGCCTGTAAAATCTAAAATCGCCCCGGTGCCCGCATCCACATAATCATCCACGCCGTCAAAACTCAAAGCTCCTCCGTATTTGCCCGAGACCCAGGCTGAAGAA
>MHMD01000028.1:27510-27618 GCA_001819295.1 Candidatus Nealsonbacteria bacterium RIFCSPHIGHO2_02_FULL_43_13
AAAGTGCCGTCGTTGTTATTGTCGGTGGAATCATAAACCGTCCGTCCCTCGCCCTCATCCATCTTCCATTGCGCCACCGGCCCCCCGCGGTTGTAGTGGTAACGGATT
>MHMD01000028.1:27745-28889 GCA_001819295.1 Candidatus Nealsonbacteria bacterium RIFCSPHIGHO2_02_FULL_43_13
ATAGTTTGATAGCCACTGCTTGTCCACAAGGCTGCTTGCGGATATTGACTGGCGCGCAGATACAAGGAGTAACTGCGAATAGTGAGATTATCTTTTGACACTATGCCCTGTCCTTCGATTGATGTGGGATATACCCACGCTTCAACCGTAAGCGCAGCAGTGGAATTCAGACTCGCATTATTTCCCGCATCCACATAATCATTCGTCCCGTCAAAACTCAAAGCGCCGCCGACTTTGCCCTTGGTCCAACTCGGACCGCTGGTTAGAGTTCCATTGTTAGCATTATCCGAACTATCATGAGCTACCGTGCCCTTACCCTCTTCGAAATCCCAATAACCAACTAGGCCTCGGGTCATTGTGTCTTCGGGAATGGAACTGCCGCCGCCGAACCACCCATTCAAAGCCGCCACCGATCCTACGGTCGCCAAAATTACACCCATCACCAACCCAAACATCATCCACTTTGTAGGATTCTTCCATTTTATACTAATTTTTTTCCTCTTAACCCCCATATTATTTTATGTTGGAGGCCGGGCCTCCCTCAATTTACTCTAAGATTAAATGATTAATTTTTTCTAAATCGCTGCTAATAAATTGACTAACAAAATCTCTATAATCTATTTCTTTTGGGAATAAACTATTTATCGTCGCTTTGTTTATTACGGAAGGAAAATTCTTAATGCCGATATAATCCAAATAACTTGACCATCGATAATTATTCAAATTTGAATTCGATATTTCCAATGGATTAATATGAATGTATCGTGAAAGATGCGCCAGATATTCATCATTATCTATTAAAATCGCTTTAAACTTTCCCTGAAAAAGAACGCCGCTTCTTTTATTTCTTTTATTAAAATACATTACATATCCTGTGCTTAATTTTCTCATAAATTTCGTAATTCCGCCATCTTTTACTTGTTTTAATATCAAATGAAAATGATTGGGCATCAGACAAAACGCGACAATTTCCACCAGTAAATCCCTTGGCTTAATGTTGGAGGCCGGGCCTCCCTCAATATCGCGGCTGAAATTGGGAATAATTTTATTATCATTAAATCCATAAAGATAGTGAATAAAACGGACGTAATCTGCATTATCTGAAAAAATTTGACGCTTGTCAGTGCCACGATTATAAATATGA
>MHMD01000029.1:0-147 GCA_001819295.1 Candidatus Nealsonbacteria bacterium RIFCSPHIGHO2_02_FULL_43_13
TAAGCCATGATTTTATTCTGATTACGTTTTTAAAGCCGACAGCTTACGACTATCGCCGCCTGTTTAAGATTAGCATTACATAACCGCTTTGGCAATAAGCCCAATAACCAAAATTCCCAGGGAATTGAGCAAGAAAGAAATCGGGAT
>MHMD01000029.1:156-6240 GCA_001819295.1 Candidatus Nealsonbacteria bacterium RIFCSPHIGHO2_02_FULL_43_13
AGTTTTTATTTTGGAAAATCCCATCATCATCAATCCAAGTTCGTCGGGAAGTGGCGAAGCGATTATCAGCGCCCCCAAAAATGCGATTAACCACCTAAAAATTCTTAAACGGAAGATCGATATCAATCGTTCGAACTTAGACTTTTTTAACAAATACAGAATGTCTTCAAATAATCTATTTCTTACAAATCGAAAAATAATCATGTCTCCGATCATCGCACCAATCCCGCCAAAGAAAGCTACCCATAATACCGAATTAACTTGTGCAATTTCCGCAAGCACGACCGTTGCCGGAGCAACGGTAAAAATCGAAGTAAAAAACATTCCGGCTATAAAACTTCCGAACAGTTCCAGTTCTTTTGAAGAAGCTAAAATGCTTACGAGAACTTCGGTTTTCACTAAAATAATCGCGATTAAAACGCTTAACGCGACGATGGCTATGTCCTTTATTAAATTATTTTTATGATTGTCCATTTAAATAAACTTTATAATTGGCAACGAGGTCGAAGCGAAAATTTATTTTCATTGCGACCGAGCGAACCAATTTCAAGCGATATCACGCTTCGTGATATCGCTTATAATTCTTTTACGGAAAAGCCATTTGCCGAATTCGACCGCTGAAATATTAAGAAACCCCACACTAATAACTCCCAATAACCAAACGGGCGGAAGTGGATTTGTGTTAAGAATCTGTTGAAGCCACGGAAGATATATTGCCGCGACAATCAGCAACAACCCAATGCCGACACCGATTGTAAGAGGCCTGTTAGAAAAAGGATTGTAACTTAAAATACTCTTTTCAAGACTGCGAAGCGAAAAAGTCAGAAAAAGCGTATAGCTTGCAAATGAGGCAAAAATGAAAGTTCGTATCAGTTCTCCGGCAAATCCCACTTTAAGCAAAACAAGATATAAAGCAAAAAGGAAAACACTGCTAAGAGCGCCAATAATCAAGATAAAAAATTTCATCTCGCGGTCAAATAGATTTTTGCGCAATTTATAAGGATGGTTTCCATGGTCATCAATCCCGTTTTCAAAAGCAAAGGCAAAAGAGGGAAAACTGTCTGTAATAAGATTAACAAAAAGAATCTGAAGCGCGTTAATTGGCATAGCAACTCCTAAAATTAGAGCGCCTCCGATCAAAAATAGTTCATCAAATGAGTTGGAGAGAAGATAAATAATAACCTTGCGGATATTGCGCAAAATTCTTCTTCCCTCTTTAATAGCGGCAACGATTGTTTCAAAATTATCATCTAAAATAACAAGGTCAGCTACGCTTTTGGCCACGTCAGTGCCCGAACCGACGGCAACGCCTATGTCGGCCGTATGAAGCGCCGGCGCGTCGTTTATGCCATCGCCGGTTACCGCTACCACTTCTCCTCTCTCTTGATAGAGTTTGGCAATCATTACTTTTTGTTCCGGTGTCACCCGCGCGTATAAAGTCGCCTCGCGAGAACGCGTTTCAAGTTCTTCTTTGGTGAGATACATAAGATCATCTCCCGTAAGAACCGCTCCTTTTCCGTCAACCAAACCCAGTTCCCGCGCAACCGCTTCAGCCGTTCCGCGATGGTCTCCGGTCACGATAATGGTCTTAACGCCTGCCGCAGCAATTTCCTTAATTGCTTGAGATGCATGAGGGCGCAATGGATCGCGAAAAGTAATCAAGCCATTAAAGTTAAGATGATTAAAATTTTGTTGGCGCAAAATATTCTCATGGCCCGCACCGACAATTCGGGATGCTACTCCCAATACACGTTCTCCGGCATAAGCTCTTTTTTCAATTTCTATAATCATTTTTTCCCGTTCTTCATGTGTGAGAACAGTAAAGCGTAGAATAATTTCAGGAGCCCCGAAAAGAGCAAGATGGATGCGAGAATCGGTTTTAAAAATCGACGCGGAAAATTTATGCTTTGAGTCAAACTGCAAACGATCGAGAATTTCTGTTCGTTCTAAAACTTTCGTCAATAACACTTTGTTTTGAGCGGCACCTTTTACCAGAGATACTTCAAGCGCGCGGCCCGACATCAACCACTTTTCGGGAACGTCTTGAGGATTTTCAATGACTACATCAGTATTAAGCAACGCATAGTTCAGAAGATTGGTTTTGTTTTCCGCACTGCCATCTTTATAAGGCATTATTGAAGTAAGCTCCATTTTGGCCTGCGTGAGCGTTCCAGTTTTATCAGTGAGAATAATGCTCGTTGATCCCAGCGTTTCAACAGCTAAAAGTCTTTTGACGATTCCATTGCGAGTTGCGAGGCGCTGTACCCCTATGGCCATGATCGCGGTAAGCGCTATCGGCAATCCCTCGGGTACAGCCGAAACTGCCACGGCAACGGAAATTATAAACATATCATAGATATCCTTGCCAAAATAAAGGCCGAGTCCGAAAAGCAGTAATGTGAAAACCAAAAGTATAGTTCCGGCATAAACCGCAAAATGCTGGACAGAGCGTTGAAGAGGGGTTGATTTTTGGTCTTTTCCTGTAACTAGTCCGGCAATCATTCCGAATTCAGTTTCATTTCCCGTTGCGGTAACTACGGCATCCGCAAAACCCTGCATTACTAAAGTGCCGCCAAAAGCCATTGATTTTCTTTCACTTAGCGTTGTCGCGGGAAGTAGCGAAGAAATGTTTTTTTCTACCGGCAAAGATTCGCCAGTAAGAATTGATTCATCTATTTCTAAATTATTTGTAAATAAAAGCCGAGCGTCGGCGGGAATACGGTCGCCTTGCGTAATGCGAATGATGTCGCCCGGCACGAGCTCAGAAGCGTCAATTCCATGCTCTTGGCCATTGCGGCGTACCCGGGCGCGAACTTGAATGTATGTCTTAAGAAGTTTAATGACGGATTCGGCTTTATTTTCCTGCCAAAAGCCGAAAATCGCATTCACTATAACCGCGGCAAAAATCACGCCCATTTCTATCCATTCGCCGAGAAAAATGGTAACAATGCCGGCAATGACTAAAATAATGATAAGCAAGCTTTGGAATTGGCGCAGAGCAATTTTTATTTTGGAAGATCTTGAATATTCTTTAATGACATTCAGACCGAATATTTTAAGACGTGCCGCAGCTTCTTCATTGTCTAGACCGGAAAGATTAGTTTTGAGTGCGCCGATAACTTCCTCGGCGCCCATAGACCAAAAAGGTTCTTTTGTTGATTCTCGGCTAATTATCATATACCTTTAAGATACTATATTTCTATTTGAGATGCTATATAATCTGAAGCTTTAGCTTGAAAAATAGCGGTTTTTGTTTTATAATTCGCGAGTCATGAAAGACACGGAAAATAAAAACTTGGTTTCCAGGCCGCCCGTTGTGGTAATAATGGGCCATGTTGATCATGGCAAAACCAAGTTACTGGATTACATCAGGAAAACTAATGTGGCCGAGCATGAAGCCGGCGGTATTACCCAGCGCATCGGCGCTTATGAAATCGTTCATAAAAACCGAAACATTACTTTCATAGACACCCCCGGCCATGAAACGTTTTCAAAACTGCGCGCCCGCGGCGCTAAAGCCGCGGACATCGCCGTTTTAGTTGTCGCCGCTGATGACGGCGTAAAGCCCCAAACAATAGAAGCGTTGGAACATATCAAAAAAGCCGGATTGCCTTTTATCGTCGCGATCAATAAAATCGACAAACCCGAAGCTAATGTAGAAAAAGTAAAAAAAGAATTATCGGAAAATGATGTCTTAGTTGAGTCCTGGGGTGGTAAAATTCCTTCGGTTGAAATTTCAGCCAAAGCCGGAAAAAACATAAGTGAACTCTTGGATTTAATTGAACTTTTGGCCGATATGGGCGAACTTAAGGCCTCTTTAAACAGCCCGGCTGAAGGCATTGTTATTGAAACCAATCTTGATCCTCGCCGCGGTTTCGTAGTATCGCTTTTGATATTGGACGGCACATTGGAAATCGGCGATTATATTTTAAGCGGCACCGCCAGCGGCAAAATTAAGATTCTTGAAGATTTTTTGGGGAATTCAATTGAAAAAGCGTTTTTTTCTTCTCCGGTTTCAGTTGTCGGCTGGGACGAGCTTCCTCTTGTCGGTGAAAAATTCACAACCGATAAAATACCGTTTACACCCGCGCTTAAGGCGGCAAAAAAAATAGGCGAAATTATTGAAAAATCACTCTTAACAAATGAGAAAGAAGGCGGAAATGTTATTTTTTATATAATTATTAAAGCCGACGTTCAGAGTTCCGCCGAAGCCATAAAAGAAAATTTTGAGAAAATGACATTCTCGATTCAAGAAAGCGATAAACCTATTGTCAAAATTCTCAAGTCAGAGGCTGGTAACGTTAGTGAAAGCGATTTTAAGACCGCCTTAATCGCAAACGCGATAATTATCGCTTTCAACGTAAAAATTGACCCGGCGATAAGCGCCTATAAAGAAAAAATAACCTTAATTTCCGGAAGTATAATTTATGATGTATTAGACAGCGCCAAAAAAGTCATTGAAGAGAAATTAAAACCCAAGCTCTCGCGGGAAGAAATCGGCCGACTTCAAGTTCTTGCTGTTTTCCGTCAGGAAAAAAATCGGCAAGTGGTTGGCGGTAAAGTTATTTCCGGCGAAATTGTGAAAGGAGTGAGAATAGAAATCATAAGAAATGAAATAGTAATTGGACAGGGGCGGATTATCAGTTTACAGGCCGACAAAAAAGAAGTGGGCAAAGTTGAAGCCGGCAAAGAAGCCGGAATAAGTGTTGATTTCGGCGAGCCAAAAATTGCCGCAAGCGATATAATTGTATTATTTAGGAAACTCGCATGACAGAATTGCGCGTTAAAAGATTTAACGAATTGATTAAGATCGAACTCGGCAAAATTATTTTTGATTTTTTAGACGTTAAGCCCGGCGTTTTAGTAACCGTTACCAGAGTTATTACCGCGCCAGACCTGTTTTCCGCCGCCATTTTTATAAGCGTCTATCCTGACAGTAAAGCAAATGAAACATTTAATAAATTAAATCGATTGGTTTATCAAATCCAGCAGCTTTTAAATAAAAAACTAAAAGTCAGGCCAGTGCCAAAAATAATTTTTAAACGAGATATAAATCCGGAAGAAGCAGCGCGAGTAGAAGAATTATTAAAAAACATCAACGAATAACAAATCTCGCGTGAATGAACGAATATGAAAAAATTGTCTTTCAAAGAAATAGAAAAAATAATTAAAGAAGCTAAAAAAATCCTTGTGGCAACCCATCAAGGCCCGGACGCTGACGCCATTGGCTCTTTAGCGGCCTTGGGAATGTATTTTGCAAAAACAAAAAAACAAAATTATTTGCTTTCAATTTCCGGAGTGCCGGAATCGTTAAAATTTATTCCCGGCGTCAGATTAATAAAATCAAAACATCCGAAAATGCCTTACGATTTAATTATCGGCCTTGATTACGGTTCGGAATGGCGTTTGGGACTTAATAGCTATTTTAAAAAATATCCAAAAATTCCAATTTTAATTTTTGACCACCATCCGGTTGCCGACCAGGGAGCGAATTTCGGCGTCATTGACACAACTTACTCTTCAACATCGGAAATAATTTATGATTACTTAAAAACTATTAAATTTAAAATTGATAAAAATATCGCTTACGCTTTAGCGATCGGCATTTTAACCGATACGGGATTTTTTAAATATACCGTGAGTCCGAAGCCGCTTGAAATATTGGCGGAACTAATGAAAGAATTTAAAATAAAACCGGTTGAAATTGATAATGCCTTAAGCGGCCAAGTGAAATTTGAAGCGCTTAAATTGTCGGGGAAAATATTGAGCCGCACCAAATATAAAGAAAAAGAAAATTTTGTTTATTCGTGGTTTAAAAGACGGGAACTTAACAAGCATCGCTTAATAACTGATGATTTAAGGGGTCTTGTAGAACGGCTTAGGAATTTAAAAAACGGCCGTTTTGCTTTGCTGCTTATTGAGGAAAAACAAAATAGAATCCGCGGCGAACTGCGCAGCCGGCCCGATAAAAATTATGACGTGGCAAAGCTCGCAAAAAAATTCGGGAGCGGAGGCGGCCACAAATTCGCGGCCGGTTTCAGATGCAAAGGCACAATTGACTCGGTACTAAAACTCGTGGCAAAA
>MHMD01000029.1:6257-6568 GCA_001819295.1 Candidatus Nealsonbacteria bacterium RIFCSPHIGHO2_02_FULL_43_13
CGGGCGAGTGGCGGAATTGGCAGACGCGCTGGGCTTAAGCCCCAGTGAGAGTAATATCTCGTGGGAGTTCGACTCTCCCCTCGCCCATCAAGACAAAAAATTTTATTCAAATACAATTACTTCCGCTTCTTGAATGCCGAATTTTTTTGCCAAATGCCGTTCCGGAAACCAGATGTCTATTTTGTCGTTATGCTTTTTTGCCATCCGGTCTTCAACGGTAAAAACTTTATCGCCGAAAATTTCCGGAATCTGAACTTTAGTTCCGAAAGCCAAAAAGTTGGCCGCCACTATGCCATCGCGAACACGGGTAT
>MHMD01000030.1:0-10527 GCA_001819295.1 Candidatus Nealsonbacteria bacterium RIFCSPHIGHO2_02_FULL_43_13
CCAGAAGATAAAAATAAATACATTCAGATCATCGGCAACAAGATAATTTCTGGCAGTAAAGAGGGTATTATTGTTGACAATTCTGACAATCTGCAGATAATTGACAACCAAATTATCAATCCCGGCCAAGACAGTGGTACCGGAAATACGCGAAGATCCGGCATTAGCATAGACAACACCAATGGCCGAAACATAACTATTGCCAACAATCAAATAATAGACGATCAGAACTCTGCCACCATGCAGTATGGTATTTATTACAGCAATACTTCCGGCGGATATATTTCAGAGAATTACATAAAGGGCAGCGTTTTGTCAGGCATTTCTTTAGCTGACGGATTTGCCGGAGTCATAAAAAACAATTATGGTTTTGCGACTGAAAATTTAGGCACAGCTGTCGTGAACAGCGGTTCAACTTATGCGGATGTCGTCCACGGGCTTGCCATGACCCCTTCTTTAAAAAGCATTCAGGTAACTCCAAGCAATAATCTCGGCAATGCTTCAAAATTTTGGATTTCCAATGCGGGGGCAAGCACCTTTAGGATTAATGTCGATGTTGCCCCGGGTTCCCCCGGCGCCAATTTTTCTTGGCTGGCCAAAATTTATTAAAGAGAATACCAGGGCGCGCCCTGGTATTTTAGTTGAGCAACATCAAGCCGCAGATTTTTGCCAACGGCGGCGATCGGAAGCCCGGCACGATACCGTCCCCGGAAGTGAAAATTTGCCAAAAAATCAGTTGCAAGACGGTTTACAATATCGGCAAAGGTGGTAAAATTCAATCCAGTTCCTGGCTCGCCGAGAATGCGGCGCGCTATTTGAAAAAGAAGAAAGAAAAATAATTCGCCGATGTAGCTTAGTGGTAAAGCTATGGTTTCGTAAACCATGGATGGCAGTTCGATTCTGCCCATCGGCTCAAAGATAATAAGTTTTAAGTTTAAGGCTCATTCGTCTCGGGGGAGAATCTCTTCTCCGGCTCTTGACTTTTCATCAAAAGAGCGTATCATTAGCCCGTTAGTAGGTTAACAAAATATAAGGAGGTGTAAGTTGTTAAACTTACCAGAAAGGTTTGTGTTGTTTGACCTAGAGTGTACGAGCTGGGAAGGGGCTGCGGCGAGAAATTGGTCCGGACCCGGCGAGCATCGCGAACTTGTGCAAATAGCCGCAGCCCTGGTTGAGACGAAGGGCTTCAGCGCATCAGCAACCTTCCGAGCTCTAGTTAAACCCAGGATTAATTCGAGGCTTTCCGATTACTTCATCGATCTCACCCATATTACCCAAGCCAGGTTGGATGAACAGGGCTTCGATTTTGCGGATGTTCTTTCTGATTTTAATGCATGGTATGAAAAACATGAGCTGTATTGTTTCGATAGTCGGGTAGACGGTTCGCGGTTGTTTGATCGCGACGTGCTGGTAGAAAACTGTGAGTTATATGGTTTGCCATTTCCATTCGAGATGGAGCGGTTCCACAACGTTAACGAGATTTTCGCCAAGCACGGTTACGTGGTGAGGCAAAGCGGAGCGTCGCCGGAAGTATTTGGCATCAAGATTCCGGCTCGTCCCCACGACGCGCTAAACGACGTCAGCGGCATTCTTATTTCGTTAAGAGCGTTGAGCGAACGGCTCAAGTAGTAACCCGCAATAAAGAGAGGAGAAAATCTCCTCTCTTTCTTTTTTAGTAAAATATGATAATATCAATAAAGAAATGAGTAATATTCCCGAAAAAAGAGAAGTTTTACAAGATAAAATCCGCGAGCTCGCGGACCGTCTTTGACGTCGCTGGTAAGAAGAAAAAAGTTGAAGAATTGACTCAAGCCATCCAAAAACCTGATTTTTGGCAGCATCAAAAAGAGGCTGTCAGAGTTACCCAAGAGTTGAGTGATTTACAGCAAGAGCTTTCCAATTTTGAAAATGTCAAAACGGAAGAAGACCTGAAAAAAATGGAGTTCCGAGTTTTCCTTTCAGGCAAATACGATAAAGGCACAGCTTTACTTTCCATTATGTCGGGAGCAGGCGGGCAGGATGCCCAGGATTGGGCAACCATACTGTTGCGCATGTACCAAAGGTATGCTGACAGGCAGGGCTTCAAGACAAAGATTTTAGATCAATCTTTCGGGGAAGGCGTGGTTGAGGGGAGATCCGGTATCAAATCCGTCACCTTGGAAATCGCAGGCAAGTACGCCTACGGTTATTTAAAAAAAGAATCAGGAGTCCACAGACTCGTCAGGATTTCGCCGTTTTCAGCTCAATCACTGCGCCACACTTCCTTCGCCTTAGTTGAAGTTTTGCCCGAGATTTCTTTAACCGAAGGAGAGAGTATGGAAGTTAAACCCGAACAATTATCAGTTGAAGTTTGCAAGGCTTCGGGGCCGGGCGGACAAAACGTTAATAAAAGAATGACGGCTGTGAAAATCACTCATTTGCCGACGAAAATTACGGTGGCTTCGCAAACCGAAAGGTCTTTGGCTCAAAATAAGGAGAGCGCCCTGAAAATACTTTATGCCAAACTTTATCAATTAAAAGAAAATCAAAGATCAAAAGAGCTAGCTCGCATCAAAGGCAAGGCTGTCGCTATCGAATGGGGTTCTCAAATCAGGTCCTATGTTCTGCACCCGTATCAATTAATTAAAGACGTCCGAACAGACGTGGAAACATCGGATACGGGCGGGGTACTCGACGGAAAATTAGATGTTTTCATCGATGCTGAAATAAGAACATAAATCATGATTAGTTTTCGTAACATCACCAAGGTTTATCAGGCGGGTGCAAAGCCCATCGTGGCTTTAAGCAATGTTTGTTTTGATATTCAACCCCAAGAGTTTGTTTCGATTGTTGGCCGATCCGGCGCGGGCAAGACCACTTTATTGAAATTATTTCTGGCTGAAGAAAAGCCGACTGCCGGCAGTATCTTTTTCGAAAAAAAGGACGTTCATCAAATTAAGTCGCACCTTTTGCCGAATTTTCGTCGGGACATCGGCGTGGTGTTCCAAGACTATAAACTTTTACCTTCAAAAACAACTTACGAGAATATCGCTTACGTTTTGGAAGTCATGGGAGCGTCTGATGTTGATATTAAAAATGATGTGGCCAGAGTTTTAGAATTAGTAGGGTTAAGCAACCGAGCCCAAAACTTCCCTGAAGAGCTTTCGGGCGGAGAGCGTCAGCGGGCAGCGATTGCCCGGGCCCTGGTCCATCAACCCAAAGTGATTTTAGCCGATGAGCCGACCGGGAACCTGGATCCTTATTGCACTAAAGACATCATCAGATTATTGACTAAAATTAACGAAATGGGCACGACCGTCATTTTGGCGACCCACGATCAATATATCATTAATTCACTCGTAAGAAGGGTGATTACCCTGGAAGAAGGTAAGGTTATCCGCGATGAAGAAAGGGGGAGGTTTACGCTTTAATTTTTCAATTATCAACTTTTCAATTTATGAGTGCTTCATTAAAACGCATTATTAAATCAGGGTGGCTGGGCTTCAGAAGAAACAGCGGCTTGTCGCTAGCCACGGTTTTCATCATGGTGATGGCTATTTCTTTGGTAACTTCGCTTTTCTTGCTGCAAAAAACCTCCAATTACTTAGTGAGTTCTTTGTCAGAGAAGGTTGATATGGCCGTTTATTTTGGCGAAGAACCTACTACCGATGAAATTGATATTATCCAAAAGGAACTCAAGGGGCTTCCCGAAATTAAATCATTGCAGTATATTTCCAAAGAAGAGGCTTTGGCTAAATTCATTGCTCGGCACCAGGGAGAACAGGTGATTATGGAGTCTTTGCAAGAAGTCGGCGGCAATCCTTTGCTGGCTTCTTTGAACATCAAGGCTTTTGAAGCAACGCAGTATGCTAACATTTCGTCTTTTTTGGATTCAGCTTCTTTCAAAAATTTAATCTCTAAAGTTGACTATAGCGAGAAAAAGCCGGCTATTGATAAAATGTTTTCTTTAACTTCGACTATCAGCAATACGGGTATTGTTTTAAGCATTATTTTGGCGGTGGTGGCGATACTGATCGCTTTCAACACGGTCAGAATCGCGATTTACAATTCCCGAGACGAGATTGAAACTATGAGGCTCGTGGGAGCGTCGAACTGGTTCATCCGCGGGCCTTTCTTGGTTCAGGGCATGATCGGAGGGTTGCTGGCAGTTTTGATCACTTTTTTTGCCTTCGGCATAGCCCTTTGGTTTTTAAGTCCGAAAATCGATCTGGTTATTCCGGGACTTCACCTCTCTTCCTACTTTTTCGGCAGTTTCTTTATGGTGATTGTTTTACAGTTAGCAGCTGGATTAGGGCTAGGCGCTTGCGCCAGCTGGCTCGCTATCCGAAAGTATCTAAAAGTTTAGAATATGCCGATTTGGCTTAATGGTAGGAAAAATTGATTGTACGTGTTATAATTGAACAATGGAGAAAAAACAGAAATCATGGAATAGAGGATTTACGAAAGAAACCCACCCCAGTATTCTTAAAATGTCAGAAACCTTTAAAAGGAAAAAGTTGGACAACTTTAGAGAATGGCGCGATAAGATGAAAAGATTAGGAAAGATAAGATCAAGTTATCCCGAATTCAAAAAAAGTGGAGATTTGGCCGAATTTATCGGGGTGATATTGGGAGATGGCCACATAGAATCTTTTCTCAGGACCGAGGGCCTGACAATCGCCTGCAACTCTAGAAATAAAGGCTTTATTAGAAGATATAAAAATTTGATGCAGGGTTTTTTTGAGAAAAATCCGTACGAAGCAAAAACTGGTCCAAATAAGGGTTGTACTAGGATAAGAATATATCAAAAAAATATAAGTAAAAGATTGGGTATTCCTCTGGGTAGTCGCAAGAATATAAATTTCAAAACACCCCGGTGGATAATAAAAAATAAAGAATATCTTAAAAGATATCTTAGGGGGCTATACGAAGCAGAAGGAAGTTTCTGTGTTCACAAACCGACATGTACTTATAAATTTCTTTTTAAGAATTCGAACGACTCCTTATTAAAGAATGTATACGACGGGGTGATAACCTTGGGATTCCATCCACATAAAAGCAAATACCAGATTCAAGTTTCAAGAAAGCAAGAGGTTTACAAAATTAAAGAATTAATTCAATTTAGAAAGTATTAATATTGCGGGATCGTCTAATGGTAGGACACATTCCTCTGAAGAATGATATCTTGGTTCGAATCCAAGTCCCGCAGCCAACACATTACACGCCGAGTGACTGAGTCGCATAAAAGTAATTATATGAAATCTTGGATATCTCCAAAAACGAAGAAAGGATTAAAAAGTAAAATTCATGGAAGAGGTATTTTTGCCATAGCTCTAATTAAAAAAGGTGAAGTTGTTGCGATTAAAAAAGGTCATTTGCTTACAGGTGCCCAGATAAAAAAGCTTGGCACGCGGCATCATTACGATCTTAAAATAGGCGACGATCTTTATATTGGTCCCAATTGTAAGGACGAGTTTGAGGATTCAATGGTTTTTATAAATCATTCTTGCAGTCCGAATGCTGGATTTAAGGGGCAACAAGCTACCTTTATTGCGATAAAAGACATTAAGAAAGGAGAAGAAATAGTTCTCGATTATGCGATGTTTGATGACGACGAAAAAAATATCATGAAGTGTAACTGTGGATTCTCAAATTGTCGAAAAATAATCACTGGAAAAGATTGGAAGAACCCAAAACTCCAGAAAAAGTATAAAGGATGTTTTTCGCCATTTATACAAAAAAAGATTAATAAATAGCCCCGACTGAGACACGTCAATGAGACACCCCCAAAAGTCCCAGTTTTCCCCTTAAAACCGGGGTTCACAACTGGGGCATACAGCTACTTAAAGGAGGGTCCGTTAGCGGGCCTTTTAATTTTTCAGTGATTGTGTTATGATACTCCCGCTCATTAAAATTTGAATATTTCATAAGGAGAAAGGAGAGCGTTATGGAAGAGTTTACCGAAAAAATAGTAGTAATCATATTAGCCGGAGGGAAGGGAGAGCGACTTAGCGTGGTCGGAGAAAATGGGGTAATACGCGGTCAGCTGACCGAGTATCGGGCAAAAACATCTTTGTCTTTTGCGGGTAAATACCGCATGGCAGACATTGTGCTTTCGAATTGCTGGAACTCAAAACTATACAAGATATTTGTGCTGACGCAGTATAAAAGCCAAACTTTGTACCGACACATCGCCCAATGGCAGCCGAAGTTTATTCCAGAAAGAGGTGATTGTTTGGAAATTATTCAGCCCCAAGCATGGACCACTCCGGAGCTGGAGCCATATAGCGGAACCGCTGATGCGGTCTATGAAAATCTATTTTGGATTCAAAACTTAAAACCGGAACTTGTTTTGGTCCTTTCATCAGACCATGTTTATAAAATGGACTACCGCGATTTGATCCTTTTCCACCGAAAAAGACAGGCGGAATTAACCGTCGTAGCAAAAGAGACGGATGACCGCGAATCAGCCAAAAGATCGGGAGTTCTGCAAGTAGACCAAGATTATAAAGTTATTGGTTTTGAAGAGAAACCCAGGGAACCAAAATCAATTCCTGGCAAACCAGGCACTTTTTTGATTTCCATGGGGATTTATGTCTTTAATCACAAAGCAATGGCTAAAGTATTGAAAGCCGATGCAGCTGACGTTGGGAGTAAACACGATTTTGGCCACAATATAATTCCAAAAATGGTGGCCGAAGACAGAGAGGTTTTCGCATTTCCGTTCAAGGGCTATTGGCAGGATATAGGCACAATCGATAGCTATCATGCCGCGCAGATGGATCTGGTTTCCACGCTTCCTCAATTCAATCTTTACGACAAAGAATGGCCGTGGTGGACTTTCGGCGAGCAATGGCCGCCTGGTAAAATTGTTTTTCACGGAACGATAAAGAATTTACTCTATTGCGAAGGCTGTATCATTGACCGCGCAGAAATATACAGCTCTGTCATTTCTCCCGGAGTAAAAATAGGGATGGATGCCAGAATAAGCAACTCCGTGATCATGGAAGGCGTGACCATTGAGCCGCGGGCAGTGGTAAACAGGGGAATTATCGATAAGGATAATGTGATTCCTGCCGATGCGGTCATTGAGGCGGGAAGGATGAATTATGAAGGAGTTCAAAAGGATAAAATCGGAATTACTCCTTCGGGGATTGTAGTAATGCCCCGCTATCTCAAACCTGGAGAGGAAGCCAAGTCTTAAAATTATAAAAACCCACAACCGTGCATGACGGTGTGGGTTTTTCTTTTGACAAAACATCTCCGAAATAGGAAGGTTAGATTAGATTTATGCTGATTGACGACGTTAAAATCAAAGTCATCGCTGTGCTCGCAGTACTGTTTACGGCTCTTGACAGAGCAATACGATGTACACTATAATGTACATAGAAAGGCCGAGTCGGATAAATTAAGTAAAAATATAAAAATATGGATGTAAAAACAACTTTGCCTATATCCGAGGCAAGAAAAAAGATATTTGATATCGCAAAAGACGTACAAAAGCCGAGTCATTACTATACTTTAACCGAAAAAGGTCGGCCCAAGGTTGTGATGATGTCGGCTGAAGAATTTGAATCTTGGAAAGAAACCATGGAAGTTTTAGAGGAATTTCCAGATCTTAAAAAAGATATTAAAGAGGCAGATAGAGCGATTAAAAGCGGGGAATATAAAAATTGGACGACACTTGAAGAACTTTTGGCAAAAGAAGGCTTTCAAGTAGCAGATAAATCCTACAAAAAATATGGAGTATCAGGTAAGAACAAAACCAAGCGTCGATAAAGAATTAAAAACTCTTACTAAGACTGATTACTATAGAATGTTGGCCGCATTCACTGTTTTAGCCAAAGATCCTTTTGTGGGGAAGAAAATGGGAGGCGAATACAAGAATTGTTATAATTATCGAGTTTGGCCATATAGAATTGTGTATCAAATTTACAGAAAAGCCTTAATCGTTTTAGTCATTCGCGTTCGCCATCGTCAAGGAGTTTATAGATAATTTTCAATGTTGATTGACGACGTTAAAATTAAAATCATCGCGGGACACGGCGGCCGAGGAGCCGTGGCTTTTAATAAGACTAAAATGAATTTGGGCCCGGCCGGAGCTAACGGCGCTCGGGGCGGCAGTATTTTTTTAGAGGGCATCTCAAACATCGACGCGCTTAACCAGTTTCGTTTCAAGAAAAAGGTTCTGGCCCAAAACGGCGAAAACGGCAAAACCCAATTTAATGACGGAAAAAGCGGCCAGGATTTAATTATTAAAATTCCGGTCGGCACGGTTATAACTGATTTGGTTACGGGCAAAAGCATCGAGATTATCGCTATTGGCGAACGATTGCTCGTCGCTCGAGGCGGAAAAGGCGGCAAAGGCAATTTGAATTTCCGTTCCTCGACCAATACCACCCCGATGCAATACGGCAAGGGTTTGCCTGGCGAAGAGCGCGAATTAAAACTGGAACTTAAACTTATTGCCGATGTCGGGTTGATCGGTTTGCCCAACGTCGGTAAATCAAGTTTATTGAATACCCTGACTAATGCTAAAAGCAGGGTTGCCAACTATCCCTTTACCACGCTTAATCCAAGCTTGGGCGTTTATTTTGAGCTGATTTTGGCCGATATTCCGGGGTTGATTGAAGGAGCTTCTAAGGGCAAAGGTTTGGGTATTAAGTTTTTGCGCCACGTTGAGCGGACGAAAACTCTTTTTCATCTTATTTCTGTAGAATCACCAGATCCGGTTCAAGATTATCATGTTATTCGGCAGGAGCTGGGCGCTTACAACAAAGAATTATTAGAGAAACAAGAGTATGTTTTTTTAGGCAAAAGCGATCTTGTTGATAAAGTTGAACTCAAGAGAAAACTCAGCGAATTAAAAAAGATAGGCATTAAAGCCGTGCCGATTTCCATCATCGACGATGAAAGCATGAAAAGCGTGGAAGCGATCTTGCGCAAGCTTATCAAGCAGAAAATAAGTTAAGTAACGACACCTCTTTAATAAGAAAAAGGAGAGCAGAAGCTCTCCTTTTTTATTTTGTTCGTTACTCAATTTTTATTAATTGATGTAATAAAATATTACCAAGAATTCGGGCCTTGTTGGGTGTCACAGGACTGACAACCACCCTGACAACCAGTGTCGCAACCCTGGCAATATTTTTCGCAACCTTGGCAAGAACGTTCGCAGCGACTTTGGCAGGAGTCGCAGACAAGACAGCTATCGCAAAATTGACACGAGTCACAATGTTGGCAACTATGCTCGCACGTTTTTTGGCAGTCATCACAAGTTTGGCATTCAAGGCAACTTTGACAACTACTTTCGCACGTTCTTTGGCAGCTTTCACAACCGCCATAACAATTTTCACAATCGTAACATCTACCGCAGTTTCTTTGATGTTCACTTTGAAGAATTAGTTGAGCTGAATTTCTAAGGCTTAGAAATGTCGCGACGCGTAATTTGCATTCATTTTTTTCGGGGTTAGCAGAATCGCCGTTTGCTAAAAGATTACTCGTCCAACATCCGCCATTGCAATGGTTCCTAGCCGGACAATCAATACACGTTTCAGGGATTTTCTCGCAGCGAGGAGGCAGTATCGATTCCTCAATGGCCGTTCTTATTGCCGCTGGCGTGTTTTGAGATGCATTAATAATCGCGAACTCCGGCGTATTGGTAAGGTGGTGGCAGAAATAAAGTTTTCCGTCAACGCCGATAGCCCAGAGTCCCTTGCCGGCGCCGCAGTAAGTAAAGCGGTCAATTACTTTCTTTCTTTGCTCCAATTTAATTATTGTGCTTATCTTTTTGCGATGCTGGTATACCTTCTTAGTCTCTTTATGAGCTTCCGCAATACCTTCAGCCCATTTTTCAATTGCTTTCTGATCCCACGGCATATTATAGGCGGGGAACAAACCAATAACTTTAAATCCGAGCCCCAGAATTGTTTCGGCGATTTCTGGTAGAGATCCTGCATCTTCTGGAAGGACAGTGACCCTGGCCGTATCATCGGGAGTGATCTGCAGTGCGAGAGGGATGTTTTTGACGACATCGGCAAAAGACGGTTTACCGTTCGCATAGGGGCGATTTTTGTCGTGGATTTTTGCCGGTCCATCAATTGAGCAGTGAATCCCGGCTTTCTCTTTGAGCATGTGCTTGGTTTTTCTTTCATCCAGCGCAATCAGATTCGAGGTCAGCGACCAAGTGAATTTTGTTCCTTTTTCTTCAAAGGAGCGTCTGGCAGTTGCGTTGAGTTCTAAGATTTCTTCCCAGGCTAAGAGAGGTTCGCCGCCCATGTAATGGAAGTTCACTTCTTTCAGTTTTGGTTCAAAGATAGCGCTTAGATTACTTGCTGCAGCGAGGACACTACTGACACGCATCTTTTGCGAGCCTTTGTTCCCGTAATAGCAATAACCGCATCTTAGCTGGCAACTGTTGGTCGCATCGATCATCAAAGACAAGTCAAACTTTTCACGACTCTCATAGTAGTTGCAAAACAAGACATTATTCTTTTTATTCTGCTCTTGCTGTGTAATAGTCATCTTCCTTCTCCTTATTTTATTTTCAAG
>MHMD01000030.1:10545-19975 GCA_001819295.1 Candidatus Nealsonbacteria bacterium RIFCSPHIGHO2_02_FULL_43_13
CTTTATCAGATTCCAAGATAGAAAGCAAGAAAACAAAAAGCCCTATGCGCTTGCGCGCCGGGCTGTTTGTTTTTAGTCATTCGCGAATGGCTAGGAAAGATGCTTCGAAACCAATTTCGTCATTTCAAACATGGAAACAACGCCCTTGCCGTTGAAAACCTTCTTCAGGTTCGCATCAGCGTTGATATTCCTTCTGTTCTTCTTGTCCTGAAGATCGTTCTTCTTGATGTAGACCCAAAGTTTTTTGACGACTTCGGATCTGGGCATCGGACCCTTGCCGACGACAGGAGCCAAATCTTCGCTGATCTTCATCGGCTTCATGAACGCGGAATTTGATTTTGCCATAGGATATTATTTTTAAAATTATTACCGCGACCTTTTTGAAACTTACAACAAACTTCGTTCTTTATTGAAGTATACTATACCCCTCTTGCTTTGACAAGCCATGCTCCTTGTGGGAAAATAGAAGTACCTATATGAATAATAACATTAACAGACATAATGCGCCAAGAGACGTCTTTTTATACCTCTTAAATATCCTCACGTTTTATTTAAGCGTCATCGGGTTTATTATGCTTTATATCCAGTATATCTCAGCCGCTTTTCCCGATCCGCTTAATTTTTACTATACGGCGATAGCTAACGCGGTGAGGGTTTCGACCTCAATATTTATCGTAGCCGTGCCGGTTTTTATTCTAACTTCGTTTCTTCTGGCCAAAGATCTGAAAAGCAATCCCGAGAAGCGGGAGGGGAGATTGAGAAAATGGCTGATTTATCTTACGCTTTTCATTTCGTCCGTCACGATCATCGTTAATCTGATTATTTTCGTTTATAACTTTATGAGCGGGGAATTGACGATTCAGTTCTTCTTGAAAATTTTGACCGTGCTTTTGGTGGCTCTGGCGGTCTTCGGCTATTACATCTGGGAGCTAAGAAGAAAAGATGCCGGCGCTTCAAAAATTCCGAAAATGCTCGCTTGGGCTCTTTCGGTGATCGTTGTGGCAAGTATTGTGGTCGGGTTTTTCGTTATCGGTACGCCCGCAGAACAGCGAGCCAAGCGCTTTGATGAACAAAGAGTGGGCGACCTCCAGGTTTTGCAAAACCAAGTCGTTAACTACTGGGTTCAGAAGCAGGTCTTGCCCGCAAGCCTCAACGATCTTCAGGACAGCATTTCCGGATTCCTGGTCCCTCAAGATCCAGCCTCGGGCGCTGCTTATGAGTATAGGATTGCGAGTCCGCTTTCTTTTGAGCTGTGCGCCATTTTTAAAACCTCAACCAAGGATTTTAAGGTAGCTTACAAAGGGGCCAGGTCCTTCTATATTGAGCCCGTGTATTACGGGTCATCATTCCAGCAGAATTGGGATCATGAAGCCGAAAGAACGTGTTTTACTCGGACCATCGACCCGGAACTCTATAAGCCCAAACAAATTCCCGCACTATAAACATACTTAAATAAAAATCCACCCTTACTCTTTGATGAGCGGGTGGATTTTGCAAATTAAGCGGGAACCGGTTCAAGAATTCTTTCTGAGATTTCTCTAGCAGGCTCGATTGAAAGCGCGGTTTCTGCGGAAAGCAGGTCACGAACGGCTTTTTTGATATCATGATCAATTTCAATCGAAACATTGGGGTCGCCATCGTGGCCGGTGCCGGGGCAGGGGATATTGAGATATTCGCGCCAGCGGATGAATTTTCCCTGGATTGCCGCACTTCCGCCGAATCGTTCGATGAGCCACTCGCTGTCCTGGCTGATATAATCTTCCAGGCCGAAGGCTCCGGCTAGCTCCTGGTTGCTCATAAAAGTGCGTCCGTCAACTTTGATGTCAGGGAAATAATGGGTTACCCTCCAGTCGATGAGCCAGCTTTTGTGACCTCCCTTGGCTATCAAGACCATGGCCGCGCCTCCCTCGATCAATATCGTATGGGAAGGTATTTCAGAACGCCGAAGCTTCATCTTAAAGCCGCGATGATGCCACCAGATAGGTTTGCCCATGTCAAAGAGCGGTCTTTTCGGTTCCATACACTCTCCTTTTTAATTTATTTTTTGTGCTAGGGTAAGACTATCAAAAACAGTAAGAAAAAGCAACCTTATTTTGCGCCCGGAGTTTGATTTGACATAATAAAATAAATATGCTATAGTAAACAAGATTTAGCATCTTAAAAACTGCATATCCTGCATTGATATATTGAAAAAATAGAAAAGAAAAAGGAGTAAAGAATATGGAAAGGGTCTTGCCCATTGAGGCTTATCGGAAAGCAATATTAGAGACGGTAGGGAAGAGCCGGGTTACCATTATCAATGGCGAAACCGGCAGCGGGAAAACCACTCAGGTTCCGCGCTATCTCTACGAGGCGGGGTTGGCGGCTAGCGGTTGCGTCGGGGTTACAGAACCTCGTCGGATCGCAGCTATCACTACCTCCGAATACGTGGCCAATCAGATTGGCTGTCGTGTCGGAGAAGAGGTTGGCTTCCAAATTCGTTTCAATGACACCACCTGTGCGGGTACCAAGATTAAATTCATGACAGGCGGTATTCTTCTCCAGGAAGTCAAAAGCGACCCCTTGTTTTCGAGGTACCAAGTTCTCGTTTGCGACGAAGCCCATGAAAGAACTGTGGACACCGATATTATCATTGGACTCGCAAAACGAGCCATGGTCCAAAGAGACGATCTTCGTCTGGTGATAATGTCAGCCACCCTTCAGGAAGAGAAATTCACCAAATTGTTTCCAAAAGCTGTCACTATCCATGTTGAAGGGAGGATGTTCCCGGTTGAAACAAGGTATCTGACCGAACAGGAAATGACCGAGGCGGAACGTTCATTTAATCCTAAGCGCGGACAAGAAGTCGAGGCATACGCTGCTTATGCGGTTGAAAAAATCAACCGCTTGGGCCTTCCCGGCGACATTCTCATCTTTATGCCGGGCGAAGCCGAAATTCACCGCGTTATCAGTCGCATCGAATCACTGAACATTGCGGGACTTACTTTAATGCCCTGTTATGGCAACATGAGTCCTGACGAGCAGAGGCGGATTTTCAAACAATTCCCCGGTCGGAAAGTGGTCGTAGCGACTAACATCGCCGAGACCAGCATCACCATCGACGGCATCGTGCATGTTGTTGATTCGGGTCTTATCAAGGAAAATTACTTTGATCCGAATACTGGCATCACCATACTGAAGACGGTGGAGCATTCCAAGTCTGGCCTGGAACAAAGAAAAGGCCGGGCAGGCAGAACACAACCTGGTATCTGCTGGCGGCTGTTTGAAGCAGAAAACTACGAGAAAATCCGTTATGAATTCCATCGAAACTGGGACGAGATTGGTCGGCCGGAGTTTACCACGCCTGAAATCCAGCGAAGCGAAATCTCCGGAGTTATTCTGCGGCTGATCGGCATCGGCCTAAGGGACGTAGAGACCTTTGACTTCATCGATGCGCCCGATTCGGCCATGATTACCAGCGCCCTAAAAACGCTGGTGGCTATCGGGGCCTTAACTGAAGATCGGCAAATCACGGAAATTGGTAACAAGGTCATGGATTTGCCGCTTGACCCTAAGCTCGCCCGAATGATTCTGGCAGCAGAGGCTTACGGCATTGTGATAGAAATCATAGCTATTGCCGCCATGCTTTCCGTGAAAAGCTTTTTCAGTCGGCCAAAGGATAAGGAGTTCGAGGCCGACATTGCCAAAGCGAAGTTCACTGATGCGCGTTCTGACCTTTTGACGGGACTCGCAGTTATGGCCGCCTACGAGAAATCGGGACAGGACCGGAATTGGGCCAGGGCAAACTTCCTTAACTGGAAAGCTATCGAAGAGGCCTTGTCCATCAAAAACCAGCTGGAAGAAATTCTGACCGGTCTCGGTATCCCGCTCACGAGCTGCGGCTACAAATTACCCAAGGATCAAGCACGCTTGACTCCAGAAGAAAAGTTGCAAGGGGAGCTGATCGGGAAAGCCGTCACTGCGGCCTTCATTCAGAACCTAGGGTCAAGACACGGAAAGTCTTACCAAAAAGCGGACGGAGGAGATACCGAGTATTACATTCATCCTTCCAGCGTCCTGCCTTTTTATGAAGAGATACCCTTGGTGGTGGCTACTTCAATCGCGGTAACGACGAAGGCCTTTGGACGCAATTGCCAAAAAGTAGAACCAGAGTGGCTCAAAGAGATTGCGCCTGACAAGCTTGAGATTCAAAGATCAGGACTGCGACGGTCGTACTTTAGTGACAGGGATATCTACGAGTTCACCGATAGCGTTTACTTTGCTGGGACGCTTATTTCACAGACGAGTTTCCCGGCCAAAGGACCGGAGGTTACAGTCGCTATTGTTAGGGACTTGATGAATGGTGAAGTTTATAACCCTTGCATTGGCTCAAACCGCGCCGTGATTGATACTATCCGCAGCATCTACCGACTAAGCGGCGGAAAAACCAAAGCTCCGCCGACTTCGGAAGAACTGACAGACTTCTATTTGAAGCGGCTTGAAGGCGTTCAAATTCCTTCAGAGGCCGCGTGGAAGAACCTGCACCTTAACCTAAGGGATTTTGTCTCTAAGGAAGATGAGAAAGAGTTCAGTCTAAAAGAAGCGGAGCCAGAGATTGGCTTGTCGAAACCCGAGACCTTTGAAGTCGCCGATGCTATTCGCAAGAAGCGCGCTAAAAAAGCCGAAACAGACGCCTCAAAAAGAGAAGCCGCACAAAGAGAAGGGGAAGCAAGGAGAAAGCTCGAAGCTGAATGGGCGGTTTATCAGAAAAAGCTCGCCGAGGTAAAAGTCTGGGCCGGTGAGTTTCCAGGATTCGGTATTTACACTTTTCCAGTTGTTGACGGTTTCCCCCAGGATTATCAAGATAACGGCAGAGTTTACTCTTTTGACCAGGACAATTTCGAGGTTCTGCCGGAGGAAGAAGCTCCTCACTTGGGATATGTCAACCAATGGGGCAAGACCAACAAAGTTGTTTTGCTGCTGAAGGTGGTGAAAAAACCAGAATAGCTGTAGTTCTTTCAAAAGTAAAGGCGGATGCAAGCATAATTGCACCCGCCTTTTTCCTTGCTTTTTTTAGGGATAAGCGTATGATGGAAGCATGACGAAGAAACAGCAATTTTTATCGGAACACAACCGATTGGCTTCTTGCGACATGCAAGCGACCGCTTCAATGCTGACTCTTTTTAAAATAGAAAAAGCAACTCTTTTCAAAGACAATAATTGGTCCACGGATAAATTGCGCCGGCCTTTCATTTTCTGGATGACGTCTTTGACGCCCAAAGAAAAAGAAGATTTTATCAGGGAGGATAAAACATAGGTCTTTAAATAAATAATGGGAAAAAGGGGGAGAAAATGACTGTTTGGAATGTCCGTCTCGGTCGTCGGCAAACTTTTGTTAAGGTGAAAAAAATTCTGAAAAAGGAATTAGAATCCATGGTCATCGTTGATGTCCGGGGAAAACAGCACCAGCTTTCCGAAGTTGGCTTTTTCTCTCTCGAGTGGGAGAAGATCGGCGCGGGTACGACGATCGCCTTAACCGTTTCAGAATCAGTGACGGGGTGGAGGGTCCAGTTGCCAGAAGTTGAAAAAAGCGTCAAAGAGCTGATCGTGGAAGTGCAAAAGAAGGCTTCCGGTCTCTTCTTTGCCTGGATTTGCCAGCACTGCGGGACATCAGGTTACGTTGAATATGAAGAAGGCGATGATCCTCAGAGAATCGCCGGGCAGGTTGTTCTGGCTCACGAAAAAGAAGCCAAGGAAGGATGTGAAATACCTCTCCGCATCTTTGATCATCGGGGCATGGAGCAGCCGGACTCTGAACTGTTTTTAGCCTCTCGCAGAGTAAAGTAATAGGAAGCTGAAATAAAAAGGTTCCAGCTGGATAGCCGGGATCTTTTTCTTTTGACAAGACAACGCGAAAGTGGCAAGATTAAAAAGCAAAAAGCAGATTCACAAATTAATAGCGGAAGGAGGAAAAGAATATGCTGTATCCTGTTAAGGTCTTCAGCACAAGAGGTTCCGATATTTTGGCGGAAGAAGTCTGCAGGGCTCTGCAAGCCCGTTTGCCTCAAGAACTGCAGGTGGACGGTTGTCTGAAACTGGGCAGAAGCGAAGTTGTCCGCTTCAGCAATGAAAATCTCCAGGTGAAAGTGGAGAATGTCCGGGACCATTTTGTGGTGGTGATCCATACCCAAGTGCCGCCGGTTAACGAAAGGTTGATGGAACTTTTTGCGTTGCTCGACGCCCTGAAAGGCGCGAGACCCGCCGACATCCTGGTTGTTTTCCCTTATTATCCCTACGCCAGGTCCGATAAAAAGAATCAGCCCCGCATTTCCACCATGGCCTATCGCCTGGCTCACATCCTAAATCACTCTTTCGGCATTGAGCAGGTTCTGCTGCTTGACCCGCACGACGACCATATCAAGCATTACTTTGATCCGGTGGCCGACGAGATAACGAGTATCTATCTTTTGCTTGATTATCTGGAGAAAAACGTCTTTACTTTCCAGCCGAAAGAAGAAAGCGTGCTCGTTTTTCCCGATGAGGGAGCGAGCAAGCGCTACAGCGGTTTTGCCAGGCTTTTGCGCATTCCCACGGCCTACATTGATAAGGGTCGGCGCGATGATCACGAAGAGCCGGAGGTTAAGGGTATTATCGGCGACATCAAAGATAAGTTTTGCCTGATGATTGATGACGAAATTCTGACCGGCAAAACCGCCATCGGCGATGCCAATTACATTTTGAAAGAAGGCGGTCAATCGGTTTGGATGCTGGCTCCTCATGCTGTCTTTGCCGATAAAAAAATGGCCAAAATCGACTTGATTCAGAAGCTGGCGCATTCGCCAATTGATAAGTTTATTGTTACGAACAGCATCCCGAGCACCGCTCAAATGATCGTTGACAGGTCCAGGTTTGTCCTTCTGCCCGTGGAATCTTTGCTAGCCGAAGCCATCAAGCGGACAGTTTTGGGCCAGTCCATCAGTGAACTGTATGACCCGAAGAACGTTGATCTTTATCGTTAAAAGAAACGCAATAAAGAGCTTTAGAAATTTAATCTGAGGCTCTTTTCTTTTAATGAAATCTTTTATCCGGGGTGGAAATGTTGGAGGCGAAGCCTCGAACATTTGAGGGAATTCCTCATCCCATGGAAGCAGCTCATTATCTCGAGTGGATTGAAATTATCGTTAACGGCCAATCCTGCCGGAAATTCCTGAAACCCGGCGACAAACCCGAAGCGCTGTTTGCTTATCCTGCTTGCCCTGAGGTTTATCGAAGGGAGCCAGGTCGAGGGAAAACGGCCCAGGAAATAATAGCTCGCTCTTATTGCAACATCCACGGCTTGTGGAGGTCTTAAAAGATGGAAGAAATAAACCTTAAGGGGAAAACGATTTTGGCGATTGGCGCTCATCCGGACAACAACGACTTTGGCTTTGTTGCAACCACGGCCAATGAGGATTGGTGGTGTAGGACACATATATTTTACCTTACGGGTGTTGCAAAGGTATTGAACCACGACAAGGGCTTGACTTTTTAATCAAAATAAGCTATAATCTAATATAGTTCATAATATAAGGAGAAAGAGAAGTGAAGATAAAAAGATTCCAGATTTGGCGGAAAATCAGTTATAGGGACGTAAAGAAGTTCAGGTTCTGGTCAACGCAGATAAGGGGAGAAGGAGATGAAACGTTAGCCAAAGAATCTTCTTTGAAAGACTGGAGAAAGGTCGTTGTTCTCAAGCCGTTGGGAGACCTTAAAACCGTTTTCTCGGTGGGGTTCAGCGACAATTTCGGCAACGTTAAGGTGTCTAAGGCCAGCAGGAGAGTGGAAGAAGGACCATTTGGAATGAGGATGGGCCCGGAAGATTGCCGTTTCTTTATCGTAAGTAACAACGGTGAGGTCGGGCTGGAGTTTGCAGAACATACCACCATAGCCGACGTAACCAAATCCGAACTTGCTCTTTATTAGAAAGAGAAAAGAAGGGTGACTCAATGAAAGTCGCCCTTTTTCTTTTGACAAAACACTTCAAAAAGAGGAGAATTAAAAAGTAAAGATATTATAAATAATTAACCATTTAAACATATGATGACCACAATCTACATAGTTTTAGTCATAATCTTATTTATTATTTTAATCTCCATTAAGCAGGTCACTCAATACCAAAGAGGGCTCAGGTTTACTTTCGGCAAATACTCGGGGCTGATGGATCCCGGATGGAGATTAGTCTGGCCAATCATCCAGTTTTACAAGAAAGTTGATTTAAGGGTCAAAGCCGTGGACGTGCCCAACCAGGAAGCCATCACCAAAGACAATATTTCAGTTTCGGTCAACGCCGTGATCTATTATAAGATCAAAGAGGCCGATAAGGCGATTTTGGAAGTGGAGAATTTTTACTACGCCATCTCACAGCTGGCTCAAACGACTATGAGAAATGCCGTCGGTCAAGTTGATCTAGATGAGCTTCTTTCTGCGAGAGACAGGGTTTCAGAAAATATCAGAGCCATTATAGACAAAGCTAGCGATCCTTGGGGGATTGGAGTAATTAACGTGGAGCTGAAAGACATCACTTTGCCCGAAGAGATGAAGCGGGTCATCGGCAAGCAGGCCGAAGCCGAAAGGGAAAAGAGGGCTATTATCATCAAGGCTGAAGGAGAGGTGATTGCCGCCAGCAACATGGCCAAAGCCGCCAACACTTTATCAGAGTCCAAAGGCGCTCTCCATTTAAGAACCTTGCAGTCAATTAACGATATCAGCTCTGACCAGTCAAATACCATTGTTTTTGCCGTGCCCTTGGAAATTCTCAGGGCTTTTGAGGGATTCGGCAAGAATCCGCCCCAAGAAAAAAGTGGAGAATAAATTTGAAAAATTGGTCGAGGAAGCTCTAATAGCCCTGCCCAAGCGTATCCGGGATAAAATGGACAACGTGGCTATTGTGATTGAAAAAAGGCCCACGAGGAGCCAGTTTTTGGGCCTTTATCAGGGAGTTCCTCAAAACGTTTGGGGTAGTTCCCTCAAATGTTGGAGGCCGGGCCTCCAACATTTGAGGGGTTGATTTTTCTTGACGATTAGCTAAACTTACCAAGTACGTTGAAAGGAGGTTATTATGGACGGACCAAAGATTTTGGAAGTAATTGGCATATACCGGCAGCATTTTACGGAAAAGGGGATACCGGCCGCAGATTTTCCCCATATTGGCCGGCCTAACTCTAAGCACGGAATTCTGGCTCACTGTCACGGTATGCTGGCCAAGATGGAAGTCTTCGTCAAAGAAGGGCGGATAGACAAGGCGTTCCGGTGGCTCGGCTTCGTTCAGGGGTGTCTGTGGTCAACGGGCCAGTATTCTTTGGAGGAGCTTAAAAACCACAATCGTCCCGTAGAGTAAGCACATTGATCGGTAACTTTAGACCCAAATTTTAAAAGCGGTGCCAATCCCACCGCTTTTTCTTTTGACAGAGGC
>MHMD01000030.1:20008-20239 GCA_001819295.1 Candidatus Nealsonbacteria bacterium RIFCSPHIGHO2_02_FULL_43_13
GAAACGAGCGCTTGACTTTTTGATAAATCCAATATAGAATAATTTAGAAAATTAAATGAAGAAGGAGGTTGACTGATGTCAGAAGGAAGAGCTCGTTACATGATGGCTACAAAAGCCATACACAAACTCGGTGACATAAGCAGAGATAAACCGGATTTGTGTGTAATCCATAGCGAAGATGAGGAAAACTATATCGGCAATTGGGTGACCGGATTCAGGTTCGTGGAAGTT
>MHMD01000031.1:0-581 GCA_001819295.1 Candidatus Nealsonbacteria bacterium RIFCSPHIGHO2_02_FULL_43_13
ATAAAATTAAGATAAAATCAAATTGACTTTAAGGGTTTTTTAAGATAAAGTAAGAATACTCGGAGAGGTGCCTGAGCGGTTGAAAGGAGCACGCTGCTAATGTGCCAGGGTAGCAATACCCTCGTGGGTTCGAATCCCACCCTCTCCGCCACGAATTTTTTATCGGCGCAACCCGCTTTGCCCGTCCGAAGCCCCGCTAAGCGGGGCGAAGGAGGGACTGACCGAGAGCGAGTGGCGACCCGAGTGCTTATATTTTTAAGGATTTTTAGAAATCAAAGAAACTCAAAAAGTTCGAATTTTGTCCGAGAGATACAGTTAAGTAAAAACACCTCTCTCAAGCAGATGTTTTTTGCTTATAATTCATGATAAAATAAAAATATATGTGTACCATCGGCGCCACCAATAATAGCGGAAAGTTGGTTATTTTTAAAAATTGTGATTTAGAAAATAAAGTAACATTTAATAAACCCCAAAAAATAAAAGGGAGATATTATTATTTAGCTTTTACAAGAAATAATACGCCCGGTTTATGGGCTGGCATCAATCAATTTGGTCTAGGAATAGTAGCCGCTAGCGTCTAT
>MHMD01000031.1:624-6437 GCA_001819295.1 Candidatus Nealsonbacteria bacterium RIFCSPHIGHO2_02_FULL_43_13
TAAAGGTTATGAAAAAACGATTTCCAATCATAAAAACGTAGATGAAGCGATCCGATTCCTTAAAAATTTTTATAAAAATAAAATTAAGATAGTACCTGATTTGGTGATGATAGCAGATAGAGACAAGATGGCGGTTTTGGAGTTCACTCCTCCAAATGATTTTGGGATAAAAATCAAGAAAAATGGCTATCTGTTAAGGACGAATCAATTTAAAATCTTAAAAGGAGGAAAAAACAAAAATCAAGACCCCGAATCATACATGCGATTTAAAAACGCCTTTAAAAAAATAAAGAGGAGCAAATCTGTTGATTCCATTATTAACCTATGTCGAGACCATACCAGCGGTCCTAGTAAATTTTCGGTCTGTCGTCACGGTAAAAATAATGAGTTCAAAACTCAGGCTAGTGCCATAATGGTTGCTGATAAAACTATCAGGGCTTATTATGTGATTAATAATTTTCCCTGTCAGAAAAAATACCAATTAATAAAACTATGTTAGCTTATTATGTGATTAATAATTTTCCCTGTCAGAAAAAATACCAATTAATAAAACTATGTTAGAACAAGGAGACCCACGTGCCTGCCTGCCGGCAGGCAGGCCTCAACCTCGCTCTGGCAAAACCCTCAAAAAAGTGCCATAATGCCTCTATAAGGGGCGTTCACTGGGGTACCCGCCAAGAGGCGAGGCTCGCCTTAAGGGGCGGCTTAACCCGAGTGTCCCGCCACGTAAAATTTTGCGTAGCAAAATTAACGTGGCTGAAACGTAAAATTGCTTCGCAATTTGTACGTTTCGCTTTTTTGGAGAGGTGGCAGAGCGGCCGAATGCGATGGTTTTGAAAACCATTATGCCCGCAAGGGTATCGTGAGTTCGAATCTCACCCTCTCCGCCAAGAAGTTCCGTTAATGACGGGCTTTTTTGTTTTCGCCATATTTATTGCTCATTTGCGTTTGACTTTTAGCCTGATTTATAGTATTCTATGGACAGAACTTTTCAATTGGCGTTAAGCCAAAATATGGTAAAAATGGGAGGAATTATGTCAAAAACAGATTTGCTTATTATTGCGCCCGGAGAAATCGAGGAAATTTCTGTTATCACTCCCGGAATCCAAGCGCTAGCCGTCCAATTAGGATGGAGGCCTGAAACGGCGGTAGCGCGAATAAAAAAAGCCCTGCCCGCCAGATTCGCTCAAAGCGCGTATCTTGCCATGGTGGATCAATGGGGAGTTGTTTTGCCCGAATCCTTTGCTCAAATCGCCGATTACTTTACGAGAGGCCAAGGGCTTAGGGAAGCAGATTTGACTAATGCCGATCCCGGGATCAGAGAGAGCCTTGAAGCGACCTTCGATCAAATTGCAAAAACCGTCTATTTGGTAAGGGAGGCTCGGGAAATCAACGCTGATATCAGCATCGAAACCGCCACGCGTCTCGTGGCCGCTTACGGCGATGAAGCCGAGAAGATCTTAGAAATCATTCTGGATGCCATTCCTATCGCGCTCGCTTACTTGCCCCAATGGAAGAGAAAATCGAAGGCTCTTACGAATGCGACAATCGTTAAGATAGTCGCCTTCCACGCATGCGAAGGCGCTGGTCGCGGAGGTCTTGTCAATATCGTTGATATAGACGGCTTGGTGCAACTGATTTCTTCCTCGGCTTTTTTCGAAATCCTAACCGATGACGATGAGGAGGTGCGGCTATGAGGGGCGATGGGCGGGAGGTCCTGAAAAAACTTAGAGGAGAGCAAGTTTTGGAAAACCCTCTTGAGATTATCGGTCTTTCGCCGGCGATTCTCGACCTGTCTCTTTCCGGAGATGAACTTTATGATCATTGCAAACGCAGCGCTCGTGGTCTTATGGCGATAGTTCATCCCGATCGGCACGGCGGCGCGGAAACTCCAGCGGTGAAACGCTTCTCTGAAGCAGTCGATCTGCTTAATAATCGCGCGGTCTTTAACAGCGCCTTGGCGCAATTCCGCCAGCGCAATGTCTATTATCGCCAAGGGGAAAAAACGCTGCGAACGCAGATCGGGCTGCTCCAATCGGAAACCAACCGGTTGAGATCGGATTTAGCCGAAAAAGAAATTGCCTTTAAGACAACGAAACGATTTCAGGATTGGCTTCCCGGTTACTTGCTGGGAGAGGCGATGACTTTTAATTCTTTTAACGGGAAAGTGCGGCCGGTAGCGCAAACTCAGCAGATTATCGCGGTGGCGCTCGAACTGGTGTTTTCCGGCCCTCCTAAGAAAGAAGGCATGAAAGAATTCAAAGCCAGATACGAGGCGCTGGGAAATTACCCGGGATTGCTTGGAGAGCCTATGCGCGGGCCGTTCCGATCGTTGGTTGCTCGTTATAATCTCGATGCCATTTTGCTTGGCGATTTCATCGAGCGAGTCCGAGAAACGGATTTAGTTTGCCCTTCGGTACGCTGGGATTTCGGCATAGCGATGCGCGAATTGGGTGCTCCTCGAATTGCTGACGGCAGAGTGAGGCAAGCGATTAAACCGGGGGATATTGCTGCTCAAGGATTAGCCCAGCCCTGGCGCGATTTTCTGGAATGCCTCACGCGCAGGTTCGGCGATCGATACGTCAGCGAGGCGACTCTCGTTACGCAAAAAATCAATCTGGCCGACAGAATTCTGTTCAAAGGAAATACCGCGCACAAAATGAAGTATCTGGTCGTGGGAACAGCTCCCTGCAAAGAAGCGTTTATGTTGATTAAACCGCAATCATCCTACGCGAGGATTCTGCTGGAAGAAGAAATTCTGCCGCTAACCGAACCTTTCTTGGCTCCGGGCCGAGCCATTGTGGCAATTCCGGCGCCCGATTCTTTCACTCTCCGCGGCAAGGCAGAAAATCAATGGAATCATCTTATCGGCAAAAGAAAAAAAGAAAAAGAACGCGATTTGTTCTTTCTGTCGCATGTTATTCTAGATGTGCCCTGCCAATCTCTTTAAGAGAGTTGGCAGGGCTTTTTTGTTTTTGACAAACAAGATATAATAAAAGAAGATATTCACATATCTTGCTGTCATTTAAAATGGTATAATAATGATAGTTATGATTTGGAATCCTTTTAAAATTGCTCCGAAAGGTTTTTTGGGAATAGATATCGGGACTTCCGCCATTAAAATTGTGGAGATGTCGCGGGCCGGGAAGCGCCGGAAACTGGATAATTACGGCGAAATGAAAGCCGAGGCTCTTTACGAGAAGCCGTTCCGAACGTTTGAAAAAAGCACGCTTTCTTTTTCCAACCGCGATGTGGTGCGATCATTAAGCGCTGTTTTGAAAGAAGCCGGGTTTAAAACCAATAAAGCATTTTTTGCCATTCCTGATTTCTCCACCTTTTTTACGACAATCAGCTTGCCAGCCATGACTGATGAGGAAATTCCTCAAGCTGTCGATTACGAAGCCCCCCAGCATATTCCTCTGCCTTTGCAGTCGGTAACTCTTGATTGGCAGATAATAGAGAGGGAAGCGGGCGCCGCCGCGGGGCAAGAAACCATCAAGGTTTTATTGGTGGCGGTGCCCAAAGACGTTATCCAGCAATATCAGCAGATAGCTCAGGCCGTGGGCCTGGAACTTATATCCATGGAAGCAGAGGTGTTCAGCTTATCGCGAGCCTTGATCGGTGAAGCCGAAAAAAATCAAACCATTTCTTTAATCGATATCGGGGCCAGAAGCACGACGATTAATATTATTGACAAAGGCATTGTCAGGATATCGCACAGTTTTGACACTTCAGGCAGCGACTTCACAACCGTCATAGCTAAAGGATTGAATATCGACTATGCGGAAGCGGAATCATTAAAAAAGAGGCAGGGGCTGCTCTCTGGAAGCGGGGGAATCAAAGAAACCATGCTGCCTTTGATCGATCTTATTATCGAAGAAATCAAAAAAATATTTTCCAGTTTTTTCCAGGCCGAAGGCAAAGAGGTTAAAAAAATCGTTTTAGCCGGCGGTTCGGCTCTCATGCCCGGCCTCGCAGATTATTTTATGAAGAACTTATCGAAACCTGCGGAAATTGCCAATCCTTTCACCAATATTTATTATCCGCCGATTTTAGAAGATACCTTAAAAGAAATGGGGCCTTCTTGCGCCATTGCCGTCGGGGCGGCGCTGCGGGGTCTGGAAGAATAATATGCCAGGCATCATTCCTAAACCAATTAAAAAAACATCGAAGCTGTACGAACTTGCGCCCTATCTTGTTTTTGGCTTGGTGTTGGCGGTCGTTTTAGCTTACGTTGTTTTGTTTTATCTCGGAAATAAAACCTCAAAGACGCTGTTGGATTTGGAAGACCAGATCGCTCAAGTCGGCACCAGGGGCGAAAAAGTTATAGAAACCCAGGTTTTATCCGATAAGCAGAAAATCGACGATTTCTCAAAGTTATTTTCCGATCATCAAAGAGCTTCAAACTTTTTTAAATTTTTGGAAAAAAACTCTCATCCCAAGATTTGGTTTAATAAATTAGAGTTGAGTTCTTCGGACTCGCAGGCCGTGCTTTCGGGCGAAACCGCTAATTTTGAAACATTAGGCCAGCAGATAGTTATTTTCCAGAATCAGCCGCTCGTTAAAAAAATCGAGATATCCGATTTGGCTATCGGAAAAAACGGTCGGGCGAATTTTACTTTTTCTCTTTTTTTAGATCCTGAAATTTTCAAAAACAATGAATAAAATAATTATTATTGTTGCCGGAGTGATAATAGCCTTGATCCTGGCTGTGGTTTTGGTTTGGCCGCAGTATCAAAAATTCCAAGCGTTAAATTTAAATATTGAAAAAAAACAGGAGGAACTTAGTTCTCGAGAAACATATTTTTCCCAAATCAAAGAGACTTCAGCCAAGTTGCAAGAATACTCGGAGGCTCTCTCGAAGATAGCCAGCGCCCTGCCCGAGGATCCGTCTTTGGCGCCTCTGGTTAATTTTTTACAAATTAATTCCGCTCAAACCGGCTTGATCCTAAAAAAGATTGTTTTGGGCGGCACGACTGCGCCGATTGACGGCAAAGAATCTTTGCCGGAGACGCAACTTGTTATTCAGGTCTCCGGCTCTTATCAAGCTTTTAAGGACTTCCTCGGGCTCATCGAAAGTTCGGCGAGGATAATCGAGGCGCAGCATATTTCCATTGAGATTCCTCCGGAAAAATCCGAAGGATCGCCGGCGTTCACCTTAGATTTAAAAACAACTTCCTATTAATTATGGCCATTGAGTTTTTACAAGCGCAAAAAAGGCAAAGGTATCTGATTTTGATCTTAACGCTAGTTATTTGCGCCACTCTTTTGGTGGTTTGGCTGGGCTTTTTTAGGACTCCCGCAGCCGTTGCCCCGGCCTCTTTGCCCTTGGCAGCTCCGCCTAAAATTGAAATTAACTGGGATGCCCTGAAAGACGCAAAACTCGAGGCATTAGAGAGTTTCCTCCAAATTCCCCCCCTTAAAGATAAAGCCGGCCGGGCCAATCCTTTTACTTCTTACAAATGACACTGACTCAATATTTAATTAAAAAAGGAGTGGTTGATAAAAAACAAGCGGCCGGCTTGGAGTACGATATTAAGGTTTCGGGCAGAAAAGAAGAAGAGGTAATTGTGGAGAAGGGGATTATCCCCGAAGATCTTGTTTTTGAATTAAAAGGCGAAAACCTGAAAGTGCCCGTCAGGAAAGTTTCGGCCGAAGAGGTGCCTCTGGAAACTTTGGAGCTTATTCCTCAAGAGTCGGCCAAGTATTACAGCATGATTCCTTTGTCGCAGAAAGAAAAAACCCTGGAAGTCGGCATGGTTTATCCGGAAGATTTGCGGGCGCAGGAAGCCTTGAAGTTTTTATCGAGGCAG
>MHMD01000031.1:6461-21365 GCA_001819295.1 Candidatus Nealsonbacteria bacterium RIFCSPHIGHO2_02_FULL_43_13
AGACCCTAAAAAAAGAAGTGACGATGGCTCTCGAGGAACTGGAAACCGAACTTAAGACAGAAGAAGATGCCCAGCGCGAGCCCTTAAAAAAAGCCGAGTTCGAAAGAATGGCCGAGGAGGCGCCCATTACCAAGGTCGTGGCCGTCATGCTGCGGCATGCCGTGGACGCCAAAGCTTCGGATATCCACGTAGAACCCACTAAAAAAGAATTAAGGATTCGTTTTCGGGTAGACGGAGTTCTGCACCCGAATCTTCTATTGCCCCTGCAAGTTCATCCGGCGGTGGTCGCCCGCATCAAGATTCTTTCTAATCTTAAAATCGACGAAACGCGCATGCCTCAAGATGGCCGTTTTTCGGCGAAGACCGGAGGCAAAGATATCGATTTCCGCGTCTCGACTTTCCCGACTACTTTAGGCGAGAAGGTGGTCATGAGGATATTGGACCCGACCGAGGGCGTCAAAAAATTTGAGAAACTAGGGCTTGAAAAAAGAAATCTGGCAGTGGTGGAAAAGGCCGCCAAACAACCTTACGGCCTTATTTTGGCAACCGGCCCTACGGGAAGCGGCAAAACCACCACGCTTTACGCAATTTTAAATCTTTTGAACCAAGAAACCGTCAACGTCATCACCCTGGAAGATCCGGTGGAGTATTTTGTGCCGGGCATCAATCAGTCGCAAATTCAGCCGGAAATCGGCTATACCTTCGCCAAAGGCTTGAGGCATATTTTGCGTCAAGACCCCAATATCATCATGGTGGGCGAAATCAGAGATGAGGAAACGGCCTCCTTAGCCACTAACGCCGCTTTGACCGGCCACGTCGTCTTATCAACCCTCCACACCAACAACGCCACAGGGGTAATCCCTCGTTTAATTGACTTGGGAGTCGCTTCGTTTTTGATTCCGCCCGCTTTGAGATTAGCGATCGCTCAAAGATTGGTCAGAGTTTTATGCCCCGATTGCAAAAAGGAGGCTGTGCCCAGCGCGGAAGTGAAAGCGATGATTTTGAAAGAAATAGAGAATCTGCCGTCTTTAATCAAAAAAGACGTTAAAGTGCCAAGCGATTTTAAAATTTACGAAATTAAAGGCTGTAAAAAATGCAACTCTTCAGGCTATGCGGGTCGGATTGCCCTTTTTGAAATTTTAGAGATGACCAGTCAGCTTGCCGAAATAATTTTGAAGGAACCAAACGAATCGAGAATTTTAGAAGAAGCCAGGCGTCAGGGGATGATTACCATGAAGCAGGACGGTATTCTGAAGGTGCTGGAGGGCATCACCTCGGTCGAAGAAGTATTAAGAGCCGCTGAAGAAAAATGAAAAACAATAACGGTTACGTCGCTCAATTAAACGAATTATTAACTCTTACGGTTAAAGAGCGGGCTTCGGACCTGCATATTTCGGTCGGGCATCCGCCGGTTTTAAGAGTTCAGGGCACGCTCATTCCCTTGCTTAAACAAAAAAAGGTAACGACCGAAGATGCCGAGGGTTTGGCCCGCGTTTTGCTGCAGGACGAAAAATACGCCCGTTTTTTAAAAGAGAAAGAAGTTGATTTTTCTTTAAATTTTGAAAGCGACGCCAGATTTAGAGTCAATATTTTTTTCCAAAAAGGGAATATTTCTTGCGCCTTGAGGCTGGTGCCCTCAAAAATACCCACCATCGAAGAATTAAATCTGCCGCCGATCTTGCATGAGTTTACGAAAGCTAACCAAGGGTTCGTGCTGATTACCGGCCCTTCAAGCCAGGGGAAATCCACGACGCTCGCCGCCCTGATCGATGAAATCAACCATCAAAGAGCCGAGCATATCATCACCATTGAAGACCCGATCGAATATATTTTTAAGGAAGACCGGGCGATTATCGACCAAAGAGAAGTTTATCAGGATACCTTAAGTTTTACCCAAGCCTTAAGGTCCACCTTTCGGCAAGATCCCAATGTTATCATGGTGGGCGAAATGAGAGACCAGGAAACGATCTCGACCGCCATTACGGCTGCGGAAACCGGCCACTTGGTTTTTGCCACGCTTCACACTAATTCCGCCTCGCAAACCATCCATCGCATTGTGGATACTTTTCCTTCGGAGCAGCAATCACAAGTGCGGGCGCAGTTATCAAGCTCTCTTTTGGGCATTGTTTCTCAAAGATTGATCCCGCGGATTAAAGGCGGCATGATTCCGGCTTGCGAAATTATGATATCCAACTCGGCCACCGCCAATCTCATCCGAGAGAATAAAATCCATGAACTGCCGTTAGTTATTGAAACTTCCCTTGAGGCGGGCATGATTTCTTTAAACAGGTCCTTGGCTATTTTGATTAACGCCAGGGAGATTTCCCTGGGAGACGCTTTAAGGTGTTCCTTGAATCCCACCGAGTTAAAGATGTTGTTGCATAAATGAAATTTAATTATAATTCCCCAATAAATTGGGAGCCCCTATTAATTAAATTCCTATTTCATGAAATTTAATTATCAAGCGAGATCCAAAAAGGGCGAGGTGCAGACAGGCATGGTGGAGGCCTCCTCAAGAGAGGCGGCCATTCTTCTTTTGCAGAAGCATAATTTGTTCGTCACTTTTTTGACACAAGCGGAAGCCAAGCCCTTTTACTCAAAAAAGATAAAGATTTTTGAAAGGGTTTCCAAGAAAGATGTTGTTAATTTTTCCCGCCAGCTATCTTTGATGTTTAAATCAAAGATTCCGCTTGTTCAGTCGCTTCACTCCATCGCCGAGCAGACTAAAAATCCGGCGTTCCGGGAAAAGATTTTAATGATTTCCCAGGAGGTGGAAGGCGGCACCCGGTTCTCGCAGGCCTTGTCGGCTCATCCTAAACTTTTCTCCAGTTTCTATGTAAGTATGGTCAAAGCCGGCGAAGCTTCGGGTTCTTTGTCCGAAAGCCTAACTTATTTAGCCGATCACTTGGAGCGCGAATATTACCTTAATTCCAAAATTCAGGGAGCGATGATTTATCCGGCCTTGATTGTGGTGGTCGTCATCGGCGTTTTGGTCATGATGATGTTTTTTGTAATTCCGAATATGACTAAGGTTTTTACCGAAACGGGCCAGGACTTGCCCCTGGTGACAAAAATAGTCATCGGTCTTTCTAATCTCATGAGGCATTGGGGCTGGCTTGTCTTTTTATTGTCAGCCGGGGCGGGGATGGGGTTGATGCGCTACGGCAAGACGGTTGAGGGTAAAAAAATCAAAGACAGGTTTTTTTTGCGCGTTCCTTTCGTCGGTTCTTTTTTAAAGATGATTTATCTTTCCCGTTTTGCCGAAAACCTTTCAACTTTAATTTCAGGCGGCATTCCCATCGCCCAGTCTTTGGAAATTACTGCCGAAATCGTGGGCAACGATGTCTACCGGCAGATTGTTTTTGAAATTAAAGAAGAGGTGATCAGGGGTGAAAACATGAGCAAGATTCTGGCGCGCCATCCCGAAGCGTTCCCGCCGATTTTAACCCAGATGGTGGCGGTGGGGGAGAAAACAGGCACTTTGGATCAAAGCTTGATGTCAGTCGTTGATTTTTACCGCAAGGAGGTGGAAAGGTCGGTTGACAATCTTTTAAGTATTTTGGAGCCGGTCATGGTGATTTTCCTGGGAGGTATGGTCGCTGGCCTGTTGGGCGCGATTCTGCTGCCCCTTTATAAAATGAGCAGTTTTTAGATATCCACACCCCCTTGACTCAAAATATGCTAAAATACAAGCAGGTGGTTTAAAAATTAAAAAGGTCGACAAGAAAATTAAACTTCGCAAAAATATGTTACAATTATTAACTAAAAGGTTTACTCTGGGGGAATCGAAGGGCTTTACCTTAATTGAGTTGTTGGTGGTCATCGCCATCATCGGTATTTTATCTTCCATTGTGCTAGTTTCCATGGGCGGAGCCAGAAAGTCTGCTAGGGATGGCGTGAGAAAAGCCGACATGCGCCAATTAGTCACCGCTCAAGAGATGTATAACGGAGGTAAAGACGCTTATTACCCTTCAGCCACTTATCCCACCAGTATTGTTGATGGCACCATATCTTATATGGCGAAAACTCCTACAGACCCGACTAATTTAGGAAGTTATATTTATAAGACCATCGCTAATGTCGGAGTTACTGATAAATTCTGTTATTACGCCACTCTTGAGGACGGAAAATTTTATACCGCCTCTCACGTGGGGAATACCGGCAGATCAACGGCGCCCACAACATTAGATGAATGCGCGACAGCCAACTAAGGTTTTTGAAAACCGCTCGTTGCCCGGCTTAGCCGCGCGCCCCCTCCATAATGGAGGGGGTTTGTTTTTGCGCAGACGCTATATGGACATCGCACGTCCAAATAGGTTAAAATGGGACTAGGGGTTATGAAAGGCGACGTATTCCACATTCTTAACAGAGGAGTAGAGAAGAGAGCGATTTTTTATAATGAGAAAGACCGCCTCCGTTTTATTTACGGTTTGTATGATTTTAATGACGCTAATTACGCTTTCCCTTATCCGTATCGTTGCAAGACTCGGTCATTAGGACATGCGACGTCCGAATGGATAGGGAGAGAAAGAAAGGAGTTAGTTGATCTTCTTTGTTGGGTTGCGATGCCTAATCACAGCCATAATTTAATTCAAGAAAAAATCGACGGGGGAGGAAGTATTTTTTCCAAAAAAATCTTCGGCGGCCACACAAAATATATAAATGAGAAATATCAGAGAAGCGGAGTTTTATTCCAAGGGAGATCAAAAATAATTAAAGTAGAGCGCGATCCGCATTTCTTTTATCTTCCGTTTTATATTTTAGCTAACCCCATTAAATTAATTGAGCCTCATTGGAAGGAAAGAGGGATTAGGAATATGAAAAAAGCCGTTGATTTTTTAGAGAATTATCCCTGGTCGAGTTTTCTCGATGTAATCGGTAAAGAAAACTTCCCTTTATTGGTCAATAAAGATTTATTCTACGAGATTTTTCAAACTAGTGAAAAAAAATTCAAAAAAGAATTTTTTGAGTGGCTTGAAAGCTACACCGGAACGCCATTAGGACGTGCGACGTCCAAATACTCATGAGTTTGTTTTATTATATATTTATTTTTCTTTTAGGCTTGATTGCGGGTTCTTTTTTAAACTGCGTGATTTATCGTTTGGAAAATAATCGAGGTTTCTTAACGGGGCGCTCCTTTTGCCCGAAATGCAAGCATGTTTTGGCGTGGTACGACTTAATTCCTGTTTTCAGTTTTTTAGCTCTGATGGGCCGATGCCGCTATTGCCGAAAGAAGATAAGCTGGCAGTATCCTTTGGTGGAATTAGTCACTGGCTTTTTGTTTGTTTTATATTTTTGGATTTTGCTTGCCCGCCGTAGCCTTGGCGGAGGCGGGGATTTGGGAATTGATTTGGTATTTGGATTTTTGATTTTGCCATTTTTGGTGGTTATTTTCGTTTACGATTTAAAACATTATCTTATCCCGGATAAAATTATTTATCCGGCGATTGTTCTGGCGCTGATTTTAGGATTTACGAAATCCCCCTTAATTTTGGGGGATTTCGTAAATCCGTTAATATCGGCAATCGGCGCCGCGGCATTTTTTGGAGCGATAGTGCTGGTGTCTCGGGGCAAATGGATGGGGGTGGGGGACATTAAATTGGCCTTTTTTATGGGCTTGGTGCTTGGCTGGCCGAATATCTTAGTCGCTTTATTTTTTGCCTTCTTTGCCGGTGCTATAATAGGCTTAGGCTTGGTCTCCGTTAAGAGGAAGTCCTTTAAGTCAGAGGTGCCCTTCGGACCGTTTTTAGTGTCAGGAACCCTGGCGGCTATGTTTTACGGCCAAGGTCTTATCAATTGGTATTTAAGCCTATTTTAATGGAAAATAAAGCCTTCACTCTTATCGAACTTTTAGTGGTAGTTTCCATTATCGTGCTGATAACCGCCCTGACTTTGCCCAATTATCGGCTGGGCGACAATCAATTGGCGATTCAAAGATCGTCTCATAAAGTTTCCCAGGATTTAAGGCGAGCGCAGGAGTTTGCTATTTCGGTGAAAGATTTCAACGGGAGCGTGCCTAATGGCTACGGCCTCTATTTTGATTTAGATCAACCCGACAGATACCTCGTGTTTGCCGATCTTGATGGCGATCATGTCTACTCCAGTCCCAGCGAGAAATCAGAAGAGATTATTCTCGAGGGCAATGTTACCCTAGGCTCTCTTACTCCTATTGCCCCGGATAATTCTTTAAACGTTTTTTTCGCGCCGCCGAACCCAACGATTAGTTTTCTTCCCAATGCCGCCACCGCCACAATTAATATTAAAGTCGCAGCTTCGCAAAAAAATATTCAGGTTAATAAAGCAGGATTAATCAACGTCGAATAATTATGAAAAAAAGCGGTTTTACCTTGATTGAAACACTCGTCGCTGTTTTTTTGTTGACCGTGGGGACGGTTGGGTCTTTTTCCTTGATGCAAAAAGCGACGTCTTTCGCCTCGATTTCTTCTGCCCAATTCGTTGCTTCTTATCTTGCCCAGGAGGGCATCGAAACCATCAGAAATATCCGAGATACCAATTATCTGACAAAAGGCAGGGCTTGGGACAAAGATATCGCCGCCGGCTCGGATTTCCGGCTGGATTATCGGAGTTCGGTGTTTCCAGACGCAACTTGCGGCGCTTATTTGCAGCATAACGGCAATTTTTATATCTGCTCGGCTGACTCCAGCGGCAAGTTTCAGAGGCAAATCACCATTGAAAAACCTGCTCCGGATAAAATGGTGGTTTCGGTCGAAGTGAGCTGGTCGCAACAAGGTTCTCGGCATCAGGTCGTGGTTCAAACAGAACTTCGTAAATGGCGATAATTTTATGCGAAATAAAGGTTTTACGTTAATAGAAATGGTGGTAGCGGTAGCTGTCTTCAGCCTCTTAGTGGGGGCTACTTCCAGTATTTTTCTTTCCAGCATTAAGAATCAAAAACAAAGTTTGGCCACTCAGGAAATTTTAGATCAAACCTCATATTTGATGGAATATATGTCGCGAGCTTTAAGAATGGCTAAAAAAGACATGGCGGGGAGCTGTACCGGCGCCGCTAAACTAAATTATGCCTTTGCGGGTCAGTGCCTTAAGTTTTTGAATTATAATGGGGCTTGCCAGCAATTTTGTTTGGAGGGCGCTCGTCTGAAAGACGAAAACGGCAATTATTTAACATCGGCGAACCTTCAGGTTGCTAATTTTGCGGTGATGCTTAGCGGAGCTAGCCAGCCGCCGGCTGATTATTTACAGCCGAGAGTAACCATTTCTTTGAATGTTGCCGGCCAAGAGCAAACGTCAATAAAAATTCAAACAACCGTTTCCCAACGCAATCTCGATATACGAAAATGAAATATCCGGCGCTAAATATTAAACATCAGCGGGGCGTTGCCTTATATTTCGCCTTAGTGATTATAACCATGATGCTGTCCATGGCTTTGGGCTTGAGCGCTATTTTTATCGGCCAAATTAAAACGATCAAGCAGCTTGGCAATTCGGTGCTTGCTTTAGCGGCGGCTGATACCGGCATCGAAGTAATTTTGCTTAATAGAAATAATCCGGCCAATATCCCGGAAACCGCTTTATCGAACGGCGCGACTTATCAGGTGGTGGTGTCGCGCGGCGGCTCGTCAGATTGTCCGGCCGGAAGCAATTACTGCATCAAGTCCGTCGGTTCTTACTTGGGGACCAAAAGAGCAGTTGAGATAATTTATTAATGGGCTATCATTAAAATATGGAGAGAACAGAAGCTAAGACGAGAATTTTGAAATTAAAAAGGGTGATCGATCATCACCGCTATTTGTATCACGCGCTTGATAAACAGGAAATTTCCGAGGCGGCGCTGGACTCTCTCAAACACGAGCTTTATCAGCTAGAGCAGCTTTATCCGGAGTTTTTAACTTCTGACTCTCCTACGCAGCGGATCGGCGGAAAGCCCTTGCAGGGTTTTCCGAAAGTGGCGCACGACTCGCCGATGTTAAGCATCGAGGATCTCTTCTCGCCAAAAGAACTCGCAGATTGGGAAGCTTATCTAAAGAAGCTGGCGCCAAGCGAGAAAATTGATTATTTTTGCGAGCCAAAGATTGACGGCTTCGCAATTTCGTTGGTTTATCAAAACGGCGTTTTTAAAGTTGGTTCAACCAGGGGTTCGGGCGCAATGGGGGAGGACGTGACTCAAAATTTAAAAACAATCGAAAGTATACCTTTACGCTTGGGTTCCGATCCCCGCGGGGGTTCGGATCCCAAACGAATAATCGAGGTGCGGGGCGAGGTTTATATGGAAAAGAAGGATTTTGAGAAGTTTTCAGCTGACTACGCTAATCCCAGAAACTTGGCTGCAGGGAGCATCAGGCAGTTAGACCCGAAGGTTGCGAGTCAACGGCCTTTGAAATTTTTGGCCTATAGCTTAATTACCAATCTCGGGCAGCAAAAACACTCTGAAGAACACCAACTTTTAAAAGAACTAGGTTTTAAGACTTATCCCGGCAAGGAATGCCAAAACCTATCCGATATACTTGATTTTTGGCGAAAAACAGCCCGGGAAAGAGATCGTTTGCCTTTTCAAGTCGATGGCATTGTGGCAGTAGTTAATAATAACGCTCTTTTCCAGAAATTAGGCGTCGTTGGCAAGAGTCCAAGGGGGATTCGGGCTTTTAAATTTTCGCCCAAACAGGCTACGACTAAAATTTGACATTAAATCGCAGGTAGGGCGGACGGGGGCGATTACTCCGGTTGCTCTGCTTGAGCCGGTGATAGTCGGCGGAGTAACTGTTTCCCGAGCCACTCTGCACAACGAAGACGAGATCAAAAGATTGGGAGTTAAAATCGGCGATACGGTTATTGTGGAAAGAGCCGGCGATGTTATTCCGGCGGTAACTCGAGTTATGAAAGAATTAAGATCGGGCAAGGAAAAGGATTTCGTTTTTCCGAAAATCTGTCCAGCTTGCTTAACCAGGTTAAGCAAGCCCAAAGATGAGATTATTTGGCGTTGTCCCAATCCTGATTGCCAGGCCCAAAAGCGGGAATTTTTATACCATTTCGCCTCCAAGAAAGCCTTTGATATCAAGGGGCTGGGCCCGAAAATTATTGATCAATTGATCAACGAAAATTTGATTTCCCAGCCTGCTGATTTTTTTGGGTTGGAGGAGGGCGACCTTATAGTCTTGGATAGGTTTGGCCAAAAATCGGCGGCTAACCTTGTTTCGGCTATTCGATATAGTAAAAAAGTTGATTTGAACCGGTTTATTTATGCTTTAGGCATTCGCCATGTAGGGGAAGAAACAGCCATAGCGTTGGCTCAACGCTTTGATACGATCAAGAAGCTTCAAGAAGCCGCCGGGCAAACACGCCAATCTCTTTCTGATATGGGCGTTGAGGTTTCAAAAAGCATTCGTCATTGGTTTAATAATAAAAAGAACGTTAAAATGGTCGATGATTTGCTGGAAGCCGGGATCAAGATACTATTGCCAGAAAAAATAACTAGGAGGAGTGAATTAAACGGTAAAACGTTTGTGATCACGGGAATTTTAGATTCCATAACCCGAGCTGAGGCGCATGAAAAAATAAGGTTATCGGGCGGACATCCTTTGGCAGTTGTTTCTAAAAAAACCGATTACTTGGTGGTGGGGCAGAACCCAAGCTCAAAATTAGAAAAGGCAAGGAAGCTGGGAATTAAAATTATTAATGAAGCAGTTTTTCTCCGAATGTTAGTAGATGTTTAACGTTAAAGGTTAAACACTCGCTAAATGTGTTATAATGAAAGTATTATAGTATATGCGAGAATATTTTAAAGAACTTAAAACGCCTTTTCATGTTTATAATCGCGGTACGGATAAGCGCGTGATATTTACTGATTATGACGAATATTGCCGTTTTGTTTTTTTGATGTGGGTTTGTCGTGTGGGGAGTCCGGCAATAAACTTGTCCAGGAAAAATATTATCGACGCTGCGGAAACAATATTAAGAGGGAAAGAGCCGAGCGCTAAACTTTATACCAAAGAACATTCTCCTTTAATTGCTCTCATCACCTGGAATATTCTCCCTAATCATTTTCATTTTATATTAACATCAATGACGGATGGCGGTATCGCAAAATACATGAGCAAACTGGGAAACGCTTACACAAAATACTTTAATGCCCGGCACGAACGTAGCGGCCGGTTATTCCAAGGTTCGTATCAGTCTATTGAAGTCAAAGATACTAATTATCTTTTTACCTTAATCAGATATGTTAATTTGAATCACATAGAATTAGTGGAGCCTTTATGGGGGGAGGGGGAAATAGAAAACGAAACTAAGGCCGCAAATTTTGCCAACACGTATCAGTGGTCAGCCCATCAGGACTATCTCGGCGCCCGAAGTTCTTTATTGATAGATAAAGAAAGCATTTCTAATTTATTAGAAAACGGATTTGACGAAAACGGCGGACTAAATGGGTATTTAGACCTTCTCGACAGATCATATATTGAAGATTGCAAGCTTATCCAAAATTATTGTCTCGAATCATGATGTTTAACGTTAAAGGTTAAACATTTAAGTCAAATATGGCGATACCTCTACACTTAAAACGACTTGATTGGCCGATTATTAGCTGTTCGGCGTTATTAATAGCCATCGGCCTTTTAGCCCTATATAGTTCTTCCTACGGCCAAGCTGATTTTTTGAATTTTAAAAAACAAATCGTTTTTGCTTTGGCCGGAATTGCCTTGATGTTTTTAGTTTCTTCGATGGATTGGCGGATTTTAAGAAATCAGCCGTATCTAATTACGATCTTATATATCATTGGATGCTTAAGTTTGGCCGGACTTTTCTTTTTTGCTCCGGAAGTAAGAGCGGTGAAGGGTTGGTACAGAATAGGGCCGATTTCGATTGACCCGGTTGAATTTACTAAAATCGTCTTAGTGCTTTTGTTGGCTAAATACTTCTCCGCACGTCATGTTGAGGTATATCGGATAAGGCACATTCTTTATTCCGGCCTCTATATCTTATTGCCGTCTATCTTGCTCTTTTTTCAGCCGAACATGGGACAGGTTTTAATCTTGGTCGCTTTATGGCTGGCGGTTTTACTTGTCTCCGGTATCAGGATGAAAACATTCTTTCTGATAATTTTGATCATGCTGCTGCTTTTAGCTTTGGGCTGGTCGGTTATTTTAAAAGATTATCAAAAAGAAAGGATCGCAAGCTTTATTTTACCCCAGTTTGAACCCTTAGGCACAGGTTGGTCCAGAACCCAGGCCAAAATTGCCATTGGTTCGGGCGGCCTGTTGGGCCAGGGGTTTATGCAGGGCTCTCAAACTCAATACGGTTTTCTGCCGGAAGACCAAACCGACTTTATTTTTTCCAGCATTGCCGAAGAACTCGGGCTTTTAGGGGTATCAGTTGTTTTTGTGCTGTTCTTGATCATGATTTGGCGAATCGTTAAGATTTCCATCAAATCCCAGACTAATTTCCCCAGGCTTTTTACTGTTGGATTCGTTATTTTGTTATTCTCGCAAATTTTCATCCATATTGGGATGAATCTTGGGATTTTGCCGATTATCGGTATCCCTCTGCCTTTAGTCAGTTACGGAGGAAGCAATTTAATTTTGACCTGTATCGGATTGGGTATCGTACAAAGCATAAAATCCCACTAATTTTTAGTCCAAAAATCACTCTTAATTTTATACCGATTAGTTATCCACAGTTCTGTCATGATAGGGCTTGACAGGGCTTTTTGTTTACGGGAAAATAGAGTAATCTTTACTCCCTATATATCGGATAGAAAAATACGCTTCAAAATCAGTACCGAAAAGGCAGTAAAAAGAGGAAATTTAAAATAAAGAATAAAAAAAAGAAGAGCCAAACGCTATCCGACCTAAATTGCAACATCGTGGAGGGATTTTTGTTTGGACTCTTCTCGTTCTATTTTACGCCCTAAAAGGATATTGTCAAGTGGAAAAACTAAAATGCTTGGGAACAATAAAAATAATAAAAACAACAATAATTTTGAATACATTTCTTTGCAGGACGCAACGAAGTTTTGTAATTATTCGCAAGAGTATCTATCGCTAAGAGCCCGCACAGGAAAATTAAAATCAGTGAAATTGGGCAGGAATTGGGTGACGACTCGTGAATGGCTGGTGGATTACGCCGGCAGAGTGGAAGAGTACAACGAGTCGATCAATAATAATCATGAAAAAGAAAAAATAGCTCGCACTGAGATTAGTCGAAGTGTCAAAGATCAAATTTTTCATTCTCCGCCGGAGAATTTACCAATTCTTCGATCTCCAAAAATTAAGCTTAATTTTGGAACGCTAAGGCCGGGCTTTGCCGCGGCCTTGGTTTTAATTTTAATAACAGCCGGAGGCGTGTTCGGCAAAGAGAGTTTCTTGAAAACATATAACGATGTTGCGCGAGTCGCCCAAAATTTTGTTCGGAACATGGAAACGGTTTCCGATGATGTTTTTACGGCCACGGTAGATTATAAGAGCGCTTTGATCTCGGCCTCCAGTAATCTTATAGATTACAGCCAGCGGTTTAAAGAAAGTTATTTGGCAGTTGATAAAAGCCTCGAACATAAAATCGGTAAAACCTTATTGTCCTTAGCGCCAGAAAAAGCGGAACAGAAAATCGGCGGAGCATTATTAAAGACTAAAAATAATTATTCTTTAGCCGATCAAATTATTGAACAGAAAATCAGCGGGACTCTATTATTTTTAGGAGACGGTACGAGAACAGTTCTCGGACAAATTAAAGAACAGTTCTCTGATGTTGGTGATTTTGCGAATAATTTTGTAAAACAAAAGTTAGTTGAAGCCGGTAATAATCTTAAGAATTTTGAAGAAGGCTTTAAGTCAGAAACCGGGAGATTGGCGCGAGCAGTGGGGGAACCTTTCATCAAAACATATCGCTCAATCGCCAAAGCTTATAAGTTTGTTGCTTCGCCCTGGCAAGAGGCCGTCATAAAAGAAGAGTCCGGCAGAGAAGTCGTTGTTAAAAGAATTGAAGTTTCTAAAGTCGTCGAACCTGTCAAAGAAGTGACAAGAGAAACGATTCAGCAAATTACCAGAGTTGATGATGCGGCTTTGGCGGAAGTCCGGGCCAATATGACTTATTTGGAACAAGAAATCGGCAAACGTCTTTATGCTCCGGGCGGAGTGGTTTCTCAAACCATTTATGTCACCGAGCCCGTCAGCTCCCCGAAAATCTATCAAGAAAACGGCGAAATAGTTTTACAAACTTTAGGTTCGGGCAATGTTATTCTGTCAGCCGCCACCGGCCTGCAGCTTTACGGCCAGCAAGTGGTGATTGAATCAACGAATGTTCTTAATCCCCTTATCTATTTAGCGGATAAAACCAGAATCGGCGGAGACACGACGATTACCGGCAATTTGGGCGTGGGCTCAACCAGTATTGGCGGCACCTTGAGCGCGACCGGAGCTGCCACCATTGGCGGTAATCTGACGGTTACCGGCAACACTTCTATCACCGGCGACCTGACCATTGTTGGCAACGAAACCATTACCGGCGTAAGAAGTATCACTGCTTCTTCCACTTCAGCTGTTTTAACCGTTAATCAAACTGGCACTGGTCCTGGAGCAATTATAACCGGTGGCAATGTTGGCATCGGCACCTCAACTCCTCGCTACAAATTAGATGTCTGGGGCGATATGGCCATCGGCACAAGCACGGGCACCAATGTTCCGTTATTATATGTTGATTCAGGCACAGGCCTTGGCGGAGTGGGGATTGGTACGACAACTTTATCCGGCAATTTATTCACCGTCGGTACCACCACTCCTTCATTGGTCGTCGCCAACAACGGCTATGTCGGTATCGGGACGGCGGCGCCGAGTCGTCCGTTACACATTAGGGGTGCATCTGGCCAAAAGATTTTAATTGAATCGACAAGTGCCGGTGAAGGTTCTGCTCTAAGGCTGCAAAATACCGGTAATACAAACTCCCCATATATGGAATGGCAACTATCGCCGAGCGATACAGACCAGCAGTCATATTTAACAGCCCATTATAGTGGAGCAACGACAAAGAATAATCTTATGGTTATCAGAGGAGACGGCAACGTCGGCATCGGGACGACGACGCCTCGCTACAAATTAGATGTCTGGGGCGATATGGCGATTGGCACAAGCACAGGCACCAATGTTCCGGCTTTGTATGTTCAATCGGGCAACGGAGGGAGAGTCGGCATCGGGACCACTACATTGTCCGGGACCTTATTCACTGTCGGCACAACAACGCCTTCATTAGTTGTAGCCTCTAACGGTTATGTCGGCATCGGCACGGCGACGCCTGTTTCCATGCTATCGATTAATGCCACTAATAGTGACGCATTGTGGGTGACATATAGTGGAGCGATGCAAGCTGCTCATTTTGAAAACACGTCTGACAACCCTGTGATTGCGCGCTTAACAAACAGTAGTTCTAATTTTTTTGACATTCAGTACAACACTGATAATTCATTTGCAATAGATTACAATGATTTGGAAAGGTTCAGGATAGATATTACCGGTAATGTTGGTATCGCCACTTCCTCTCCTCGCTACAAATTAGATGTCTGGGGCGACATGGCCATCGGCACAAGCACAGGCACCAATGTTCCGGCTTTGTATGTTCAATCGGGCAACGGAGGGAGAGTCGGCATCGGGACGACCACCCTTGCAGGATTATTCACCGTCGGTACCACCACACCATCGTTAGTCGTCGCCGCCAACGGTTACGTTGGTATTGCATCTTCCACTCCAAGCGATACTTTTGCCGTTCAGGGTAATCTTATCAGCAGCGGCAGCTTGACGGTTTATAGTACAGTCACCTCGACCTATGCCGGCGGCCTTCAAGCCACGGCCATCAAACTGACCCAGAATCCCTCACTCAACTATGTGCTTGCTTCAGATGCCAACGGCTACGGCTCTTGGCAATCTTTGGCCGTGCTCTCGCCGA
>MHMD01000032.1:0-13550 GCA_001819295.1 Candidatus Nealsonbacteria bacterium RIFCSPHIGHO2_02_FULL_43_13
GTATTTTTCGTGCCTAAAGGTCGGGCCCTTAACGTCAAAACAAGCGGCGACAAAATCTGGTTGAAATTCCTTAATGGCTTTTAAAAAAACCAATAAAAAACCATAAACCGCCCCCACCACCTCGCCACCCTTGGTGGTTAAGGGCGGCAAAGCGTGAAAAGCGCGGTGAATCACCGAATTGCTGTCAATAATTATTAATCGTGATTTTTCTTTCATTTTTGCTTATAAACTTAAAATCAATCCAGATAGTGCTTTTGGGCATGATTTTACGGACTCTGTCCGCCCATTCCATAACTATAACGTTTTGGGGGACAGAAACAATCTCCTTAAAACCCAGAGATAATAATTCTTGCGGCTTTTGGATGCGATAGCAATCGATATGATAAAAATGGCCCGTTCTTCTAACGATAATGAATGTGGGACTCAAAATTCTACTCCCTATACCGAGCCCCTTGGCAAAACCTTGTAAAAAAGTGGTTTTTCCCCCACCCAAACCTCCCCTCAACCCGAGTACTATCGCTTTGCCTCTGAAACGGTTCCTTAAAAGCGTTTTAGCTAGAGACTGGCCCAGTTTCTTGGTTTGCCCGGGGCTTTTCGTCAAATACTTTTTTAGCATACAAATTGACTCTTTTTCGAATTTAAGTTAATTTTAATTAAGCAAACTACATGGAGGACTTCAGTCAAGCTAAAAATCTTATAGAGGGGGCGCAGAGTATCTTAATTCTACCACCCCAAAAGATTGACGGCGATACCCTAGCCAGTTCCTTGGCGCTTTTTTCCACTTTAAAAAAATTGGGGAAAAATGTAAACGCGCTAATCAACGAGGTACCCGAAAAGTTTAAGTTCCTGAATGGTTATCAGCCCGAAACCTCCGGAGACTTTGTGATTTCCGTTAATACTGCCGACAAAGAAATATCGAAAATGCACTATGAAAGAAACAACGGCGATCTTAGAATTTATCTTACCTTAAACAAGGGCGAATTAAGGGCCAGGGACGTTTCTTTTCCTGCCATCACCCAGCCCGTAAATCTTTTAGTGACAATCGGCATAAAATCTTTAACCGAAGTGGAAAAATTTTTTGAGCAAAACTCCCGCTTTTTATCTGATGCCCTCATTTTAAACATCGACAATCATTCCGCTAATGAAAACTTCGGGGAAGTAAATTTAGTAAATGCCGCTTCTTCCTCAGCTGAAATTCTCACCAACCTGATTAGATTTATGGAGTCGGAAGACGAAGCTTTTTTAGATGAAAATATTGCCACGAATCTTTTAGCGGGCGTTATTTACGCTAGCCAGAATTTCCGCAACTCAACAACCCAACCGAAGACCTTTGAAACTTCTGCCTTTTTAATCGAGAGGGGCGGCAACCACCAAAAAATCATCCAGCATCTCTATAAACAAAAAAATGTTTCCCAAGTTAATCTTTTAGGAAGAATTTTGGAAAGACTGAGCTTTAACGAACCGAAAGAACTGTATTCCGCCTCTTTAACCGAAAAGGATTTTCAGGAATGCCAGGCCTCTTCTCGGGACCTGGGCTTCGTTGTTGAAGAATTAAAGTCCAGCTTCAGATACCTGCCTAATCTTTTAGTTCTTTGGGAAAGCCGCGCCTCGCCGGTGGTGATTAAGGGCATTTTTTATTCCACTAAAGAGGGTCTTGCTGAAAAAATCTTGCAAAACTATGAGGGTGTCTCCAAAGGGGAAGGAGTCCTCTTCTTAATCAGGGGATCAGATTTGGATTCGGCTAAAGAAAACTTATTAAAAATCGTTTAATGACATTTATGGAAACCATCGGCGGAGACTTTAAAGCTTCTTTTCGGGAAATAAAAAACATTTCTGAGCTTGAAAAGAGCATTGAAAAAACCGCGAACACAAAAATTACCGACTTGCTTGAGGTTATTTTCGGAGGAGCGGTCGAGCTGGACGCTTCCGACATCCATATCGAGCCCGAAGAGAAGGAATCAAAAGTCAGGATAAGAATCGACGGCGTTTTACAGGATGTCGCTAAAATTTCTAAAGAAACCTCCCAAAGCGCGCTTTCGCGCATTAAATTGCTCGCTAAGATCAAAATGAATGTTTCGGACAGGCCCCAAGACGGCCGATTTTCTTTGGCCTTTTTTTCTCAACAAAAAAAGGAGGTCCCCATTGAAATCAGAGTGTCTACTTTGCCGGCCGAAAACGGTGAATCGCTTGTTTTGAGAATTCTAAATCCTAAAAACCTGATGACGCTGGAAGGCTTAGGATTGCGAAAAAATTTATTAAATCTTTTCCGAAAAGAGATTAAAAAACCAAACGGCATGATTATCGTCACGGGTCCTACGGGGAGCGGCAAAACTACTACTCTTTACGCTTTTTTAAAAGAAGTCCAGAAACCGGAAATCAAAATTATCACTATTGAAGACCCGATTGAATATCACCTAGTAGGCATTTCGCAAACCCAAATAAAGGGTAAAGAGTATGATTTCGCTTCCGGACTTAAGTCTGTCATGAGGCAAGACCCGGACGTTATTTTGGTGGGTGAAATTAGGGACTTAGAAACCGTCAACACGGCGCTGCAAGCCTCTTTGACCGGACATTTGGTTTTCACAACCTTGCACACCAACGACGCTGCCGGCACGATTGCGAGGCTCATCAGCTTAGGGGCTAATCCTTCGAATATCGGGCCGGCTGTTAATTTAACCGTTGCTCAAAGATTAGTTCGAAAAATTTGTCAGAAATGCGGCGCCTTAAAAACTCCCTTGCCCGAAGAGATGCGGAAAATAAGAGGGGTATTGAAAAAATTACCTCAAAACATAAAAATCCCTAAGATCAAGGGATGCGCATATTGTAATAATACCGGTTATAAGGGTCGGGTGGGGATTTTCGAAGCCTTTTTAATAGACGATGAAATAGAAAAATTCATTGCCACTTCTCCATCCATCGCCGCTTTAAGGAAAAAAGCGGTTGAAAGCGGCATGGTCGCGATGCGGGAAGACGGATTTATGAAGATTCTGGAAGGGACAACAACGCTCGAAGAGGTTGAAAGAGTGGCTGGGGAGGAGTGATTTTAAAAAAATAGCCCCAGATCTGGGGGCGCTCTAGCTTGGGAACCAAAGTTTAGAATTTCTCCGAGGAACAGCTTCGCTCGCGCCAAGCTGTCCGGACTAAGAGACATTCCTGCCCCCAGATCTGGAACTATTTCATTTACATACGACCCTCCATTATAGCAGACTATCCAAGACTTGTCAAGTTCTGTTTTTAATTTTACCCGCGGTTATCGTCAACGAAGTCGCTTGGATGGGCACCTTGACGTCCGCCAACGACGAGTGGATTGAGCTGCGCAACAATACCGCCTTAACGATCAATCTTGAGGGTTGGACTTTAAAAGCGGCCGACGGCACTCCCGAAATCAAATTAGCGGGATCGTTTCTCGCTAATGGGTTTTATTTACTGGAAAGAACCGATGATAGCTCTGTCGCAAAGATTAATGCTGACCAAATTTATACCGGCGCTCTAAATAATAAGGGGGAGAAACTGGAACTTTACGATAACTCCGGTAGTTTAATAGATTTTGTTGATGGCGCTTCTGGTTGGCCGGCTGGTGACAACGAAACTAAGCAAACGATGTCTCGGTTCAATCTCAATCAATGGAAATCAAGTAAAACTCCCGGCGGCACGCCCAAAGCCCCGAACACGTTCGTGGAAGATACGGCTGAGGTGAAGGAGGCTTCGCCTCCACCGATTGAGGCGAAGCCTCGAATATCCGAACCTCAAGCAACAGAGGTCCGGCCCCAATTAAATGATGAGCTGGCGGCTATAGGAGAACCCTTCCGACAAGCTCAGGGCAAGCCGGCTCTTATTTTCGTCGCTCTTGCCATGGCTATTTTTTCCGGAATAATAATTTTAACATTGAAAAAGGGGTTAAAATAGGTTACGATGAAAAAGACATGTCGGGACATTCCCACTGGAAAACAATTAAATTTAAAAAGGGAGCAGCTGACGCCAAAAAGGGCCAGGTTTTTTCTAAAATATCCCGAGAAATAGCGATGGCGGCCAGAGAGGGCGGCGGCGACACTACTTTTAACAATAAATTAAGAATGGTTGTTGAAAAGGCGCGAGCCTTTAATATGCCTGCCGACAATATCGAAAGAGCCATTAAGAAAGGAACCGGCGAGCTAGAGGGAGGTGCTTTAGAGTCCGTGCTTTTTGAAGGTTACGGACCGGGCGGAGTGGCTATTATGGTTGAGGGGATAACCGATAATAAGAACAGGACGTTTAACGAAATTCGGCAAATTTTAAACCAAAATGGGGGCAAAATCGTCAGCGAGGGAGGGGTGCAGTGGATGTTTGATAGAAAAGGAGAGATTACCGTAAGTAGCGAAAATAAAGAAGAGGCGGAATTGGCCGCTATTGAAGCTGGCGCTGATGATGTTGCTCTTTCTCGGGATTTACTGGACGTATATACTAAGCCCGAAGAAATTGAAAAAGTAAAAAAGGGGCTGGAAGAAAAGGGACTGAAGATCGAAAGCGCTGCCATTGTTTGGGCGGCAAAAGAAAATGTAACTATCGGCGAAGCGGATAAAAAAGCCTGTGAAAGACTTTTTGAGGCTCTTGATGAAAGCGAAGACGTCCAAGAAATATATTCTAATTTTAAAGAATAATTTTTATGATAATTTTAGGTATCGATCCGGGCACGGCGACCACAGGATATGGTGTTATTCTGGCTAAAAGCTTAGATAGCAGAACAAGGGATAATTTTAAATGTTTAGGTTACGGCTCAATTAAAACCAGTCCCGAGATGGCGATGCCTCAACGGCTCAAAAAACTTAACAATGAGCTTGCTAAAATTCTAAAAACTCACCAGCCGGGGATCATGGTCGTAGAGAGTCTTTATTTTTTTAAAAACTTGAAAACGGCTATGCCGGTAAGCCAGGCTAAGGGGGTAATTTTACTAACCGCTGCTAAAAAAAACATCCCTGTTCATGAGTTTACTCCCCCTCAAGTTAAAATGCTGATAGCCGGTTCGGGTAAAGCTGAAAAAACCCAGGTGCAAAAAAAGATCCAAGCTATGTTCGGCTTAAAAAACCTTAATAAATCCGATGACGCGGCCGATGCTCTGGCCATTGCCCTAACTTATGTTTTCGCCAGAAACGCTTGACAAAACTCTTTCAAACAATATAATACCCTATATAGAATCGAAAAGGTCGATTAATTGTTGAAAAAATAAAAATCAAACATGGTTTACGAAAAAGATTTGGCTCCTTTCGTTGATGAAGATGAAGGCGAGGGGGAAGCGGCGGCGGAGGAGGAAACAACTGAAGAAAAAACAGACGACGAAGAAGGAGACGATTTTGTAGAGTAATATGCAAAAATCCCCCGCTCGGGGGATTTTTGTTTGAAACTAGATAATCTTGGCGAATTTTCTTTTACCCGCCCGGATGACTTCGCCTTTTTTTATTTTAACGACTTTTTTCCAGTCTTTTTGAATTTCGCTATCTATTACCACCCCGCCCTGAGTAATCAATCTTCTTGCATCGGCCTTAGATAAGGCCATTTTTGATTTGATCAATAAATCGAGAATATCAATCTCTTGCTCTTTTATAAGAACTTCCGGGATGTCGGACGGCAGCTCTTTATCTCTAAAGACCTTCTGGAATTCCTGTCCGGCTTTTTCAGCCGCTTGCTTGCCGTGATAGGCCGCAACAATCTCAAGGGCTAATTTCATTTTATAGTCTTTTGGATTTCCGCCAGCTGCCAGTTCTTTTTCGTATTTACCGACCTCGATTAAGCTTACTCTGGTTGCTAAAACAAAATATTTAATAATTAATTCGTCCTTCAAAGACATGATTTTACCGTACATCTCGCCGGCTGAATCAAATAAATTAATGGTGTTCCCCCAACTAGAGCTCATTTTTCTACCGTCTAATCCCTCAATCAGCGGATTCGTAATAATGTCTTGGGGTTCTTGACCGTAAACCCTCTGTAACTTACGGCCTGCCAAGAGATTAAATCTTTGATCTGTGCCGCCAATTTCTATATCAACTTTTGTCATTACAGAATCGTAACCTTGCATCAAAGGATAAAGCAATTCTCGCAACGAGATGCGTTTCCCTTCGTCTAATCGCCGTTTTATATTTTCTCTTGAAATAAACTCATTTAATGAAAAAGCGTCTGCCTGTCTGCCGATTTCATAATAATTTAATTTTTTAAGCCATTCGCCGTTATAACGAACCTCGCACTCTTTAATGTTAACTATCTTTTTTGCCTGTTCGATATAGCTTCCCATATTCTTCTTAACCTGTTCTTCGCTCAACATCGGTCTTTCGCTATCTTTATCAGACGTATCGCCGATAACTCCGGTAAAATCTCCGATGATCAGAACTATCTTATGACCCAATTCTTGGAAATCCTTCAGCTTAAGCAAAGGAATGGCTCTGCCAAGATGAATATTGGGACTAGTGGGGTCGATCCCTAATTTAACCCTTAACCGTTTCCCGCTCTTCATTTTCTTTTCTATGTTTTCTCTTTCGATTATTTCTTCTACTCCGCGGGTTAAAAGCTCTTTGATGCTTTGCGGATCAGTGAGGATTTTCATATTTCCATCATAACAAAATAGCGGTTATTTGCCAATTTGATGAAAATTTAGTAAAATAATTTTATGATTCGCCTAGGTTTCTTTTTGAAATCGTTCTCTGTTTTTTTTCTTTTTTGTGTTTTTGTTTTCTTGCTTTTTTTTATTTACTACGCTAAAGACTTGCCCCGGCCGGAAGTATTCACTGAAAAGGATTTTGTTCTGCCGACAAAAATCTATGACCGAGAAGGGAAAACCCTCCTCTACCAAATTTACGACGAGGAAAAGAGGACGGTTATTTCCTTAGATCAGGTTTCGAATAACTTAAAATGGGCCATTATCGCCACCGAAGACTCAAATTTTTACCATCACTTCGGCCTAGACCTTAAGGGCGTGGCTCGTTCGATAATTAATAACCTTACGAGCGGGAAGTGGTTGGCTACCGGCGGTTCAACTATTTCCCAGCAACTGATCAGGTCCACTTTTTTAACCCTGGACAAAACCGTCCGGCGCAAAGCGAAAGAGATCATTTTAACTTTAGAATTAGAGCGCCGCTACTCTAAAGATCAAATCCTGGAATTTTATCTTAATCAAATCCCTCTAGGATCTAACGCCTACGGCGTGGAAGCGGCCAGCCAAGTGTTTTTCAATAAATCTGCCTCGGAGCTTTCTTTGGCTCAGGCCGCGGCTGTAGCTTCCCTAATCCAAGCGCCGAGCAGGTTATCTCCCTACGGGTCTCGCTTTGACAGCTTGATTGCCAGAAAAAATTACGTTTTAAATCGCATGGCGCAAGAAGGATATATTTCCCAAGAAGAAGCCGAGCAGGCCAAAAAAGAAACCCTGGTTTTTGCCAGTCCCGACCAATCTATCAAGGCGCCTCATTTTGTCCTTTATGTCAAAAAGTACCTGGAAGAGAACTATTCCGATTATTTCCTAAAAGAAAAGGGCTTAAAAGTTTACACAACGCTTGACTGGGGCTTGCAACAAGAAGCCGAAAAAATAGTCCAGGAAGGAGTTAAATCAAATGAGGGCTATGGCGCTTATAACGCCTCTCTGGTGGCGCTCAACCCTCAAACTGGGGAGATTCTGGCCTTGGTTGGGTCTGCTGATTGGTATGCGACCTCTTCTTATCCCGAGGGCTGCCCGGGAACCGAAGAAGGGTGTTTGTTCGATCCGAAGTTTGATATCGCCACTTTGGGCGAGAGGCAGCCAGGGAGCGCTTTTAAGCCTTTCGCATATGCTGAGGCCTTTAAAAAAGGATTAACCCCGGAGACGGTTTTTTGGGACACAAAAACAGAGTTTAATCCGAACTGTGCGTCAACGGCGGTCGAGGAAAAAGACCAATATGGCCTGGACTGCTACCATCCGGCAAACTACGATGGTAAATTTAGAGGACCGATGTCTTTGCGCAATGCTTTGGCTCAATCCATTAATATACCTGCGGTAAAGGTCCTTTATTTAGCCGGAGTTAAAGACACTATCGAAACGGCTAAATCTTTTGGGATAACCACGTTAAACCAGCCTCTTTCCTGGTACGGATTAAGTTTGGTTTTGGGAGGAGGCGAAGTTAAATTATTAGACTTAACCTCGGCTTACGGCGTTTTCGCTAATAACGGTTTAAAATCGCCGCCGGTTGCTATTCTCAAAATAACAGATTCTGAAGGGAATATTATTGAGGAAAATAAAAAAACTCCGCAAAGAGTTTTGGAAGAAAATATTGCCAATATGATTAACAGTATTCTTTCTGACAACGAGGCAAAGGTTCCCATCTTCGGCAGATACTCTATTTTAAATATCCCCGGTTATCAGGTGGCTGTAAAAACAGGCACTACCCAGGAATTCAAAGACGGCTGGACGATCGGGTATACCCCATCCATCGCTGTGGGCGCGTGGGTAGGCAACAATAACGGGGGGTTGATGAACAAGGAGCCGGGCGTAGTTCTGGCCGGGCCTATTTGGAATAAATTCATTACAAAAGCGCTGGAGGCCTACCCGAGCAATAAAACTTTTCAAGAACCCGATTTGTCTAAAAACGAAAATCCATTATTGCGCGGGGAAGCTGATCTTAACAAAGACGATTCTCAATATTCGAACTGGCAAGCCGGCCGAGACGCTTGGCAAGCCCCTAAGTAGTTTTAATCGGCATGACGACGTAGATGTAGGTTTGGTCTTCGGCGGGTTTTAAAACCGCAGGGCCGTCTTCTCCGTTCAGCTCAAAAACCACTTGGGGGCTCTTGATGTTTAGGAGCCCATCAACAAGAAAGCGATAATTGAACTTAACCGCCATTTCTTGGGCTTTTTCTTGCCCATAAACTATCTTCGCCGGAAGAAAGCTTTTATTTTCTCCCAGCTCCGGGTTCTGTGACAAAATTTCAACTCCTTCTTTTTTAGAATTAATCCTTATCTGAACTTCGTTGCTTCTTCCGCTAAAAATACTGGCTGTTTTAACCTGGTTCAGAAAATCGTTCTTCGTTAAAATAATTTGCGCTTCGTGTTTTTGAGGAATAATCCCCTGATAGTCGGGATATTCGCCCTCAACCAATCGAGAGACGACTTGTATCTGCGGGTGATCGGTTTCTGTCATCGGATATTCGAATAAAACCTGATTCGGCGAGGAATATAACTTCAACCGGCCCTTTTGTTCGGTGAAAATATTAATAATTTCACGAGCTGTTTTTTGAGGCAGAATAAAGGAAACGCTTTTCTCTGTTTTTTCCTTTAAAAAAACGGTTTTTTCGGCTAATCTTACGCTATCGGTCGCAGTTAATTGAACTCGATCTTTTTGAAAATTTAAATATATCCCGGAGAGCTCCGGCCTGGCCTGATTGACCGCGGCGAAATCGACTACCTGGGCTAACCCCTCGCAAAAAGAAGCAACGTCTAATCCGATAAAGTCTTTATCGCCGATCGTCGGAATAATAGGATAATCTTGGGCGTCTAATCCTTTAATTTGAGTGCTTTGATCATCGCAATCGATAGATAATGTTTGATTTTTCGCCTCGAGGGTTAGTTTTTTGTTGGGCAACAGCCCAATAAAACTAGTAAAAATTTTTGAGGGAACGGTAATCTTCCCTTCTTTTTCTATTTTCGCCAGCAACCAATATTTTATACCAAGCTCTAAATCGGTCGAAGAGAGATTAATAAAGCTGCCTTCTGTTTCAATTAAAATATTATTTAAAATAGGCAGGGTTAGATTTTTCCCCGCGATTCGACCGATAATATTTAATCCGTTATATAAATTATCTTTTAATATTATTATTTTCATAGTTATTATAGTGTGGTTAGGTTTAGTTTTTGTATCTTATTTGATACTGGGGAATAGTTGTTGATAAGGGGTTATAATTGTTTTGATAATTGATAGATGTTTTTATTTTTCGAACCACCCACAAGTTACAAGCGGTATATCTGCTCTTTTATTAAGTTGATTTCCTCCATCAAATTTTCGCTCGATTCGGCCTCTCTCATTATTTTATTATAAGCATGGATAGCTGTGGTGTGGTCTTTGCCGCCGAATTTCCTGCCGATAAAAGGAAAAGAGCTTTTTAATTCTCGTCTCATAAAAAACATAGCAACCTGGCGAGGTTTAACGATTTCTTTTTTCCGAGAAGCGGTTAAAATATCCCGCTCTTTGAGGTTATAAAAAACAGATACCGCTTGGATGATTTTCTCGGGATTGGTTATTTTTTTAGGTGAAAAAATTACATTTTTTAAAAGAGTTTCAGCAACAGCCAAAGACGGAGCTTGATTGTTTAGTTTTTGATAAGCGATCAACCTGTTAAGAGCGCCCTCCAGCTCTCGGATATTGGACTGGATATTAGCGGCGATATATTCAAGAATCTCGTCAGAGAACTTTTCCTTTTTTTCTTGCAGTTTTGTTTTTAAAATAGCTATTCTGGTTTCGAAATCAGGCAGACTGATGTCGGCGATCATCCCCCCTTCAAAACGAGACCGCAGCCTCTCTTCCAGGGCCGAGATGGCCTTAGGCGGCCTATCGGAGGAAATAATAATCTGTTTGTTTTTCTCATAAAGAGCGTTAAAGATGTGGAAAAATTCTTCCTGGGTTTTTTCCTTACCAGATAAAAATTGAATATCGTCGATAATTAAAACGTCGATATCTTTATACGCCGACTTAAATTTATCAACGTCGCGGTTGCGGATTGAATTAATGATACCGGTGGCGAACTTTTCAGAAGAAACGTAGCGGATTTTTTTAGAAGGGTCTCTTTTTAAAATCTCGTTGCCAACCGATTGTAAAAGGTGCGTTTTACCAAGGCCCACTCCTCCATAAATAAAAAGAGGATTATAAATAAGCCCGGGATTTTGAGCTACGGCCCAGGCAGCAGCCTGCGGTAATTCATTAAATGGGCCGACGATAAAGCTTTCAAACGTATATCTGGGATTTAGGTTGGTGTCTTTGTTCGTTTTAAGTTCGGGAAAATCCAACTGAGGGACTTCCTCGTAAGCGTTTCCGGCGATTGCCGGAAATTCCCCATTTTTCACCTCTGTTTTAGGAGAAACGACGTATTTTACTTCTTTTATTTCGTCATCAAGACTATGGAGTGTTTTAAAAATAAGCTTGTTGTACTTGTTCTCCAGCCATTCTTTAGAAAAATTATTCGGCACAGATACGACCACCTCCCCGTCTTTTTTTAAAAAGACGCCTGTGTTTTTAAACCAAGTGGCGAAATTGGCCTTAGAGATATTAAACTGGACCTGGGCAAGCAGCGCCTGCCAGAGTTCATCCTTGTTCATAATTCGAAAAGTTTAATCCTCAATTATTGTAGCACGCGTCAAATAAAATTAAAATGAGAGGGAAATGAGCTGCGGTGTTGAAAAGGTGGGGACAAAATGTTAATATGTCGTTATGAGTATTACCTATCAACCAAAGAAGAAAAAAAGACAACGAACTCACGGATTTACCGTTAGAATGAAAACCAAGGGAGGCCGAGCGACGATAGCTAGACGGAGGAATAAAAAAAGATGGAAGCTTACCGTTTAAGGCCCCAACCATGCTGCCGAAGATAAACCGCCTTAAAAAGAAAAAAGACTTCGAACATGTTTTAAAACAGGGCCGGGGCCTGAAAGACGGTTTTTTATCTCTGAAGTTCGCCCAAAACGGCCGAGATTCAACCAGGTTCGGTTTTGTGGTCGGGCGAAAGGTTTCCTCCAAAGCCGTCATCAGAAATAAAATTAAAAGAAGGTTAAGGGAGCTTGCGAGAGTTAGGCTGGGAGAAATAAAAAAAGGATTTGATGTGGTGGTTGTGGCCGGTAAGGGGGCGGGGGTTGAGAACAAAGAAGCGACTGCGACCATCTTTAATCACCTTATAATTAAATTACTAAATTAATGAATCCATTTATTAGCGCTTTCAACGCGTTTTTATATCAGCCGCTGTTTAACGCCCTGATTTTAATCTACTTATACCTGCCGGGGCACGATTTTGGCATAGCAGTGATCGCCTTAACTGTTTTAATTAAACTAGTTTTTTATCCCTTGGGGGCTCAGGCGATCCGTTCCCAGAAAAGCCTGGCCTTGCTTCAGCCTAAAATGAAAGAGATCCAGGAAAAATTTAAAAACAATAAAGAGCAGCAGTCCCGGGCCATGCTCGATCTTTATAAAAAAGAAAAGATTAATCCTTTTTCCAGCTTTTTGCCCTTAATTATCCAGTTGCCGATTCTCATCGGGCTTTATCAAGTTTTTTGGAAAGGATTTGGCGAGGCTCAATTAGGGTTTCTTTACGGCTTTATCCCTAATCCCGGACAAATCGATACGACCTTTTTAGGCATGATGGATTTATCACAGGCCTCGATATTTTTAGCCGTTTTAACCGGCATTGTTCAGTTTATTCAAAGTAAAATGATGACGACGAACCAAAAGAAGCCAACAGGCCAATCTGATATGTCTCAAATGATGCAAAAACAGATGCTTTATCTTTTTCCGATTTTTACGGTTTTCATCCTTTGGACGCTGCCCGCCGCCGTTGCCCTATATTGGCTGGTCACGACCCTATTTACAATCGTCCAGCAATATATTATTCTTAAGAAGCATGACTCCCCAAGAATTTGAAAAACTTAAAAGCGCTTGCGAAGATTTTTTTAAACAAACAGGGCTTGTTTCAGAAGTTGCAGTAAAAAATCAGGCTGACTCTACGATTTTTGTAGACGTGAAGGCGGACGAGCCCCAATTTTTGATCGGCGAGAGAGGACAGACCTTGAGCGAGATTCAGCGGCTCTTAAGGGCTGTTTTAAGAAGGAAGGCCGAGTCTCCCGCCTCTTTTTATGTTGACGTGGACATCAACGATTATAAAAAGAAAAAAGCGGAATATCTGAAAGAAGTGGCCCTTACTGCGGCCGATGAGGTGGCTATCACCAAAAGAGAAAAAGAGCTTTCTCCGATGTCTTCTTACGAACGGCGAGTCGTCCACACAGAACTTGCCTCAAGGACCGATGTCGCTACTGAAAGCGTCGGCGAGGAGCCGGAAAGAAGGGTGAAAATCAAATCCCGTCTTCTCTTTTAGCCTCTTTCATTTTTGAGATCTCTTCGGGACTGGTGGTGATGAACTTATCTTCCGAAGGAGAAGCGACCACCCTTAAAGCCACGTGTTTTTGTCCGGCAAAGAAAAGTCCCTCCCCAACCCCTGAACTTAAGAGCATTTCTTTTTCCCAGTCGGTCAGGTTGAAAGTTTTTTGTAAAACATCGGTCGTGGCCGGACTTTGTTTCATCAGAAACTGCAACGCCGAGTTGGTGATAATCGGTTTGCCGTAATCTGATTTCATAAAGTCGCCGACATCTTGAGTGATAGTGGTCACCCCCAGCCAGTATTTTCTGGCTCTTTTCACTAAGCCAAAAAGGAAAGAAGCGCCGTCGTCCGACTTCATCAGCCACCACGCCTCGTCGATGACGAAAATTCTTTTTTTCAATTCCGAGCGAATTTGGTTCCAGATGTATCTCATAATGATATACATGGCCATGGGGCGAAGTCCTTCTTCCATATCTCTGATGCCG
>MHMD01000032.1:13556-14041 GCA_001819295.1 Candidatus Nealsonbacteria bacterium RIFCSPHIGHO2_02_FULL_43_13
ACGAGTTTGTTTTTCATATCCACGTTAGAGGGCTGGTTGAAGAAATTGGCGTAAGTTCCTTTAGTAAATTTTCTCACCCTTTTTAAAAGAGAGTCGGCTCCTTCCATAGTTTCCAAAACCGCTTCCAGGTCCGACATTAAGGGCGGTGCTATTTTTGAGAAATCTGATTGCGGGGTAATGTCCTTGGCCGCGTAAGTTTCGGTCAGCGCCCGGTCCATAATCGCGTCTTCTTCAGGGGTTAATCCTCCCAGCATTAAGCGCATGAGACCCACTAAATTAATGACGTTAGCCCGCAGAACATCGGCCGGGTCTTCGTCTTCTCTGGGCGCGGGCAAGTCAAAAGGATTGATGTGGGACGCGCTGCTTAACGATATTTTGAAATAGGAACCGCCGACCGCTTCAGCCAGCATTTCGTATTCATTCTCCGGGTCAACGATAATTACATTAATCCCCACCATTAAAGATCTTAAAACTTCCAATTTGAC